>NZ_JAUBPO010000084.1:0-34434 GCF_036700785.1 Microcoleus sp. S28C3
CGTTGCCGTTGGAGTATGGACGTTTGCCGGTCTTTGGGCGAGCGCACTTTTTGACCTGCTTAGTCTAAACTCCAATTGCAAAGCATCTGCGTTAATCTGCATACATCTGCGGTTTCCCTATCGATCAAAGATTTATGCAATAACTCTAATCTGTAACACTTCGCATTGCTAATAACGCCGTCCCATAAGCAGCCGCAGTATGAATTGGCGTTATTACAGGGACTTTTAAATAACGCTTTCTAATCGCACTCCAAACCGAATTTTTTGCCCCGCCGCCAGCAGTATAAACTTTTGTCAAAGGAGTTGCACCCAATTCTTGCAATAATTGATATCCCCGCGCTTCAATCCGCGCTATGCTTTCTAGCAAACCGTGCAGAAATTCCACTGAATCAGTGGGACGCGGTTCGAGTCGAGGCGGTAAATTCGGGTCATTAATCGGAAAGCGATCGCCCTTTTTCAACAATGGGTAATAATCCAGCAAACTCTCTTGTTCTGGATCGATTTGTGTGCTATAATTGTCCAACTCAACATCAGTAAAAAAGTGTCGCAACACCGCACCTCCTGTATTAGAAGCACCTCCAACTAACCACAAATCGCCTAATTTGTGACTGTAAATCCCGTATCTAGAATCATCTACGCGGGTATGACTTAACAGTTTGACTGCTAAAGTAGAACCGAGAGAAGTTACTGCTTCCCCTGGTGAATTGACACCGCTTGCTAAAAATGCGGCAATGCTATCGGTTGTACCAGCACAAATCATACAATCGCGAGGAAATCCGAAGCGATCGCCCACTTGATCTCTCACTTCTCCCACAGGCGTGCCCGGTGCGACAACTTGCGGCAATTCAGGAGTTGCAGCGCCCGCAATTCCCTCTATCAGCCAATTCGGATAGCACAAAGTATCAACATCGAAACCGAGTTTCAAAGCATTGTGATAGTCGCTAATTCCCAATTTTCCGTGCAGCAGAAATGCCAGCCAGTCAGCTTGATGCAGGAAAACCGTAGGGGCGGTTTCCTCTCGAAAGTCTTGCAACCACAGGAGTTTGGCCAGACTCGATGTAGCGCTCAATACTGTGTGGTTATCCGGCGCGATCGCCCGCAACCTCTCTGTCACCGCTGCACCGCGCGCATCATTGTATAAAATGGGTTCGCATACTGGTATACCGTCGGTATTGCACAGCATGACAGTGGAGGATGTGCCGTCAAGGGCGATCGCCTTTACCTGATTGCGGATTGTTGGGGGAATTTGCTCGATCGAATCCCACAGCGCATTTTGCCACACCGAGGGCAATTCAGGCTGTTGTTGGCCGTTGTTGGCAAAAGTATATTCAGTCTCACAATGTATTGTACCCTGGGAGTCTATGACAGTCGATCGCGCGCCAGTCGTGCCGAAATCTATCCCCAAATAAAGATTCATTTGCCACTCCCGCGAATTTTCATATTTTGAGTAAACCACAAAGTTTATTTGCGTCTTATGGGTGTTTCATTCCTCAGCTTCTGCTGCGGCAATATCAGCATTTATCTGCTCTTTATTGGCGTATTCTTTAAATAAGGGATGATTTTCTAAGTTGCTATCAATAGGTCTGAGAATTTTTATGTCTGCTAAAGATTATGTTGCAAATTCTATTTCATAGGGCATATCTAAGCTGTAGATATTTTAATAGAATTGGTGCATTACTGTTCGCTAATTAACCCTAGATTCGTAAAAAAGGTTCGAGAATAAATACTTGACAAAGGGCTGAAATCGCTATAGATTACAGCTTACAGTTCTCGATGCGAGAGAAGAGAGAACCACACAACCAACCCCAACCACCCCAACACCCCAACAACCCAACCCAATCCTTCTCCCCCCCACGCAAACACACGCGCACACGACGGGAGGTGACCCTGTGGTGCTTCCAGATTAAAGGTTAAATTATCGTACTCCAACCAACCTTTCCTCCCCTTTCTCCTCTTTCGCCAACCGACACGATCGCCTAGCTTGCATTCAGTGTCATAATCAACTTTACCGCCTATTTCTAACCAGATTTTTTTCTGGACACTAAAGCCGAAACGACCCTGACTATATTTTACCCACAATTTGTCGATCGTCCGCAAATCATCGCCTGGAAAATTCTCGATCGAGTTCGTATCGAACCAACCTTCCTTCTCCCGTCTAGCAGCTTTTAACATCACTTTGAATGTTTCCTGATCCGCCTCTTTCCACTCCCCTGTGGCCAATAAATCCCGGAGACGAGTATAGTCAACACCCCGCCCTGATTTAAGCGAGTCTGGTGGAGGTGTTTGAGCTGATAATTGAGGTGATTGAGTACCAAGAGCCTGCAAAACTTCACTAGCAGATTGATAACGTTTTTTAATAGCAGGTTGTATCATTTTATCTAAAATCTGACCCAGTTCCGAAGTGACAGATGTTTTTAAGTGTTCTCGCCACACCCACTCAAACTCGCTATCATCGAATAAATCAATCGGCTTAACCTGAGTTAACAGACACAGACAAGTGACACCCAGACTATAAATATCACTCGCATGAATCGGTTTACCGTTGGCTTGTTCTGGTGCCATATATCCAGCCGTCCCGATTCTCGTTCCCGTTAGCCCTAGAGCCGTTTGTGTCGCATATTTCGCGGCTCCAAAGTCAACTAAAACCAGTTGCCCATCTTGCCGAAGAATAATATTTTCTGGCTTGATATCTCGGTGAATAACTTGGCGAGAGTGAATGAACTCGAATACTGGCAGTAAATTATTAAGCAAGTCGCGAATCTGCGTTTCGCTAAAATATCCCTTAGATTCTAGTGTTTGGGCTAAATTTTCACCGTCGATGAATTCTTGGACTAAATACTGCCTTCCATCTTGACTAAAATATGCTAATAAGTCGGGAATTTGAGAATGTTTACCCAACTGTTCTAGGCGTACTGCTTCCAGCTCAAATAACTCAGCAGCTTTCTGGATACTAGAAGCGCCTTGAAGTTGGGGGTAGAATTGTTTAATAACGCAGGGAGGTTTTGAGGGTTTATACTCGTCAATAGCTAGAAAAGTGCGCCCAAATCCCCCTTGTCCAATAATTTTTTGGGCTCCGTAGCGATCGCCCAATAGCAGTTTATTTCCGCATTTTTGACAAAATTTTGTAGAGCCAGACGGGTTTTTGAATAGGCAATCCGGGTTTAGACACTGGCTCATAAAATATGCTTGCAGATTAGAGATTAAAGCTCTCGATGCGATGCCAGCCGACATGGTGTTCCATGTGAAAAAGCAGAGCCGGGTAACGACATGGCCTTGCCTTTCATCGTGTCAACTTAACCCGAAAAACCGCTTAACCCGAAAGATCGGCAGGGGTTTAAACCCCTGCCAAACAAGGCATTGCCGTGTCCCTAGTTAAACTTTTGTCCCGCACTCAGGACAAAAGTTATTGGTCGAAACATTCTTAGCGCCGCAACTCGGACAATAAACCAACTCCGCAGATTGCAACTTGCTACGATCTGGCAAACCAACCATTTGAGCGTTGCTCTTGCCAGGAACTACCATCGGATAGCAGTTTTCGTCCCTCGTCACCTTCACGTTCATCAGCACCGGGCCCTGGTGAGCGAGCATTTGACCGATCGCATCTTTGAGTTCCTCCGGCCGCGAAACCAGCATCCCCTTGACGCCATAAGCTTCAGCCAGCATCACAAAATCCGGCATCCCTACAGTCATATTCGACGACGAATAACGCTCGCCGTAGAACGCCTGCTGCCACTGCCGCACCATGCCTTGCCAGCCATTATTTACAATCACAACCTTGACATTAATGCCGTATTGTGCTAAAGTTCCCAGCTCTTGAATATTCATTTGCACGCTAGCATCGCCAGCAATACAAATCACTTGCTCATGCGGCAGCGCCATTTTAGCGCCCATCGCCGCCGGCAGCCCGTAACCCATCGTGCCCAAACCAGCGCTCGAAATCCAGCGGCGCGGCCCGTTGTTCAAGAATTGAGCCGACCACATTTGATGTTGACCGACATCTGTTGTGTAGTAAGCATCCGGCGCTTGAGTAGCTAACTCCGAAATCACCTCTTGCGGAGCCAAAATGTCTGGGTAATGAGGCACAACTAACGGATAGTCCTGTTTCCACTGATCGATCCTGTGCAGCCATTCCCCAGTCTGTCCGGGATTCGGCGAAACTCCAGTTTCCCGACAGCGGCGCAGCAAATCGATCAAAACTTGGCGGACATCTCCGACAATCGGCACGTCTGGACCGCGAGTTTTGCCCACTTCGGCCGGGTCGATATCGATGTGAATCACCTTAGCGCGCGCGGCAAACTCGTCTAATTTGCCCGTCACGCGATCGTCAAACCGAGCCCCAACAGCAATCAGCAAATCGCACTCGGTAACGGCAAAATTAGCGTAAGCAGTGCCGTGCATCCCCAGCATTTTCACCGACAAACGATGATTTTCGTCAAAGGAACCTTTGCCCATCAGCGTTGTCGTCACCGGCAATTGGAAAAGTTCGGCCAGTTCCTTAATTTCTTCGTGGGCCGCCGCGGCGATCGCCCCGCCGCCCACATAAAGCAAAGGACGCTTTGCTTCCTTCAGCAAATAGATTGCTTGATTAATTTGCCGAGGATTTCCCTTCACCGTCGGCCGGTAGCCCGGAATTCTCACAGATCCGGGTTCCACCGGCAGATAGTCAAATTCTTCTAAACCTACATCCTTGGGCACATCAACCAACACCGGCCCCGGCCGCCCTGTACTCGCGATGTGGAAAGCTTCAGCCACAATTCGCGCCATATCTCTCGGGTCGCGCACTACATAAGAATGCTTGACAATTGGCAGGGTAATCCCGTAAATATCTGTTTCCTGAAACGCATCAGTGCCGATCGCCGGACGGGGAACCTGACCGGTAATAATTACCATCGGGATCGAATCCATGTGGGCCGTCGCAATCCCCGTCACCAAATTAGTTGCGCCCGGGCCCGAAGTAGCAAAACAAACCCCAACTTGTCCGGTAGCGCGGGCGTAGCCGTCCGCCGCGTGAGCGGCGCCTTGCTCGTGGCGCACCAGAATATGTTTGATAGCGCCAGTTTCTTCAGCGCGGTAGAGTTCGTCGTAAAGCGGCAGAATTGCGCCGCCGGGATAACCAAAAATATGCTTGACGCCGTGGCGGATCAAGCTGTCAATCAGAGCAAATCCACCAGTTGCACGCTTGATGGTCACTTTAGTTTTTAGTTGCACAATTTCCTTCCTTAAACTAATTATGATTTTTAATGAAAGCTTTTATACTACTTTAATCTCAATTAATCAAACTATGAAAATTTAAGTGGTGAGATTTTACAAAAGATTTCGCGATCGGACATTTATCGCCAGGCCCAGAATTTGTGGAACAGCAGAGCCAGAAAAGAAACAGAGGAAATCGCGGCTTGTCTGCCGGTTGACCGCGATATGACGCTTGCTTGTATAGCATTAGTTTCGATCGGCATTAGAGAAGAAAAACAATGGTTTGTTTGCAATGCCAGAAAGTCCTAACCGTCAGGGCGGTTGCTATGTTAGAGATCGATCGCAAAAAGAAAGCCCTCGAACCTCTTCCCATTGGTGTCAACAATCGCCTAAAACCCTTGATAAATCTCGTTTAGACGCCAGTCTCGATCCCCCTCGCATTCCCGTTTAGAAGGGGGAGGAAATAGAATAGTCCGGTTCCCCCCAACTCTCGGGGGATCTGGACAATCATCGTCAAACAGTAGATCCGTACTACATTTGACGTTAAGTTGACACCCATCCCCTCTTATATCTTCCTTCTTCCTTCTTCCTTCTTCCTTCTCCCTTCTTCCCTGTTCCCAAAATTCACATTGCATCCTGCAAGACTTTGCGAGTATGTTTCCAAGCTGCCATGCCCATCACTGAGACCAAAAAGCCCAAACTCACCAACACGATCCGCAAGCCGAGGTGATCCGAACCCACGGCTTTGCTGACAGCATCCGTCAGCGGGCCGGTCAGTGCTAAAGGCAAGCTCAGAGCAATATTAATCGCATTGTTCTCCAAGCCAAAGACTTTTCCCCGCATAGATTCGGGAGTCTTTTCTTGAATCAGAGCTTGCATCGGGCCGTTAATTAAGGAAGCCCCAAAACCGAACAGAGCGCTCAATCCGAATCCCACCCACAACTCAGGGAACAGAGCACTCAATCCGAATCCCACCCACAACTCTCGGGTAAAGGCAAACATTGCTAATACAAAACCCATCATCAAGAAACCGATTAAAGGCAGAGGTTTGTGGTGCATTCGATGACCCCAGTGTCCCAAAAAGGCTGCGCCGAAGACCATTCCAATTCCCGCAGCAGCCAGCAAAAAGCCAAATTGAGTTTCTTTGAGACCTATTTTGCCTGAAAGCGCGATCGCCAGCACCTGAAGCGCTGCAAACACCGAATACAAAATCGTCAACTGCACCATCGCGTTGCTGACAAGGTGATTGTGTTTCAAATAGCGCAAACCTTCTTTGAGGTCTTGCCAAGGATGGACGTTTTTGCCACTGCTGCCGAAATGACTTTCTTTGATCCGCATGGCATAGATCAAACCTGCTGATATCAGGTACAACCCGCCCAGCAAAAACTCTTGAGAAGCTGCTCCAAAGCTGTGTTTGACCCAACTAAACAGCGGTTCGCCGATCGTCATACCGACAATAATGCCGCCCATTGTGGACGAGGCGAACAGCGCATTTGCTGACATCAGTCCCTCTCGCCCCACGGCCAGGGGGATTGCCGCCTGCTCTGCAGGAGCAAAAAATTGCGTTACGGTAGAAACCAAAAACGTCATCGTCAATAAAACCACAAAAGCTTTGGGCAAAAACGGCAAAGCTACAATCAATACGGCTCGAATCACGTTGCAGCCGATGAGCATTTGCTTTTTGGAGAAGCGGTCTACGACGATACCGGCCGCCGAACCAAATACGATCGCCGGCAGCGTGTAGGCGATCATTACTGCTGACAGCATAGAATTTTCCGAATGCTGCCAAGAAACAGGCCAGGGTCGGTAGTCGCCTGTTTTCAGCAGAATAATCAGCAATACGTAAAAGATTTTATCCGCCACTTGGGCCAATAACTGGCCGGTCCACAAGGCGAGGAAGGGGCGATTTCTCAGTAGGGCATCAAGCCCGCTGCGGTCAGGGGGAGGGCTGGCTGGGTGCATAATAATAGTTTAACTGACCGCCTCTAGCAATTATCGTTTTCAGCAATACGTGCAAATCTCACATAGCGTAATGTGGAAACTCGGAAAACTCCTGTCTCCTGCGTTCTTTTTCTGTTTTAGCAGATCCGTGGCTCCGGGCTTGGGTCTTTTTCACTCAACCGCGATCGGCCCGAACCGAGAGCCCGCGCCCCGGCAAATGCGAGAATATTGTTAAAGATTGGCATAAATATCATCGCGAGTACAAAATAAGGTAGTATATTTTACAAAATACTTAATACTAGCAGTGATATTAAAAGATGTCACGCGATTTAAGTAATATAACGAAGGTACTAACTGTTAGGAGTGAGAAACTTGAAAAAGGTTGAAGCTATTATTCGCCCCTTTAAACTAGACGAAGTGAAAATCGCACTCGTCAATGCTGGTATTGTGGGGATGACTGTTTCTGAAGTTAGAGGTTTTGGCCGTCAGAAGGGCATGACTGAACGCTATCGCGGTTCTGAGTACACCGTCGAGTTCCTGCAAAAGCTCAAGGTCGAGATTGTTGTGGAAAACGATCAGGTTGACATGGTGGTTGATAAAATTATCGCTGCTTCCCGCACGGGCGAGATTGGCGACGGCAAGATTTTCATCTCTCCTGTAGAACAAATTATTCGGATTCGGACTGGGGAAAAGAACTTGGAGGCAATCTAAGATACTGGGGCATTGGGCATTGGGCATTGGGCATTGGTAATTGGTCCTTGGTAACTAATCATTGCCAACGAAAAACCTCTTTCCTGTTTAGTTCTGATACCTAAGTGTCAATATCCAATGCCACAGTTACCCCCTGTTTTGGCTTTTTTTCTGATTAGGAGTTGACAATATTCGCCATTTGTGGTATTAAAGCTTGGAAGGCTCGACCGCGATGGGAGTGCGATCGCTTGATATCCGGTGTCATTTCGGCAAAAGTCTGTTGCTGTGCGGGTATGTAGAAAATGGGGTCATATCCGAAACCTCCCGTACCGCGAGGAGTGTGCAGGATTTCGCCGCGGCAAATTCCTTCTACTTGCAGGGCAATTGTACCGTCAGGACGGGCGATCGCGATCGCGCAAACAAATTGTGCTTCCCGGTTTTGTTGGCTTCCCAATTCTTTGAGAAGTCGAGATATCCTGTCAGCATCGGTTTTCCCGTAGCGCCCCGAGTAAATCCCAGGTCTACCGTCGAGTGCATCTACCATTAAACCAGAATCATCGGCGATCGACCATTTGCCTGTTGCTTTTGCCACTTCAGACGCCTTCAAGCAAGCATTAGCAATAAAAGTTTCGCCTGTTTCCTCGATTTCCAACTCTTCGGGTTTGAGCTGCAATTCCCATCCCAAATCCTGAAGATAAAGTTGCATTTCCTTGAGTTTACCCGGATTGCCGGTAGCTACAACTAGCAATTTGCGATCGGTCATTATTTCAATTAAAACTTACGGATTGATATTAACAAACATTTTGCACCATTCTAAATAAACCTTTCACGGGCTGGATCTCCTACCCGCCACCCTCGCAACTTAGCGCTGTTAAACTAACTCTTTCTGCTTCTTCGAGCGCAGACTCTCCCAAAAACTTGTAGAATTGTATAAATTGTTGAACAAAATCAATTACTAAAAAACCAGGCTCATGCTCGTACTTTAACGTGCCCGCGTTTATAATAGTTAAGTTACCAAAGTGTCGAACCATCTTGTAATGTGTATGACCATTGATGACATATCTATATTTTCCTCCTCGAATTAAGTTTTGGATATCTATGTTTACTTTAATGGCATACCCATAATCACCAGGAGTTAGTCGAGCCATATCATTTTCTCCAATGCCGTGACACAAGAGTGCTCGACCGTGAGGTGTTGGGAATTCAATAGTTGAAGGGAGAGAGCTTAAAAACGACTGCGAAATAACCGAAAGAGAATCTGGCTGTGTAGCCTCTTTTAGACTTCGCATTTCATTTTTTAATAACCATCGTCGTGATTTCCTAAAACAACCAGAATTTCTTCGCGTTTCAATATATTACAGCATTGATTAGCGTCACCTGAACCATCAACTATATCCCCTACACAAAGGATATTATCAACATTTTGGGAGTTCAGAAAAGCTACGGTTTTATCCAACAATTGTTCTTCAGCGTGGATCTCGCCGATTACACCGATAATATTGAAGTTTTTGTTTGTAATCATTGTTGAAGAAGGACTAAAGTCCTTACTACAAACGAGTTTTTTAATGGAATTCAAAGGTGGCACGGGCGTCTCGCCCGTGTCATTCACCGGTGGTTAAAAAATTAACCTTTCTGCGCCCAATCCTTCGCCCAATTTAAGTTTTGCATAACTTCTTTCAATGTCGCCGCTTCTGAATACAGCCGCAACACGGGTTCTGTTCCGCTAAACCGAATTAACAGCCAACTTCCGTCAGCCAAGCGGAATTTATATCCGTCAACTTTGTTGCAATCTACAACTGCTTTGCTGGCGATTTCTGTTAAAGGTTGATTTTGCAGCAGCGACAGCAAACGCGACCTTTCTTCCATGTTTGCTAAGTGCAAGTCGATTCTGTCATAAGCTGAAGTAAAGCTGGTTTCTTGTTGCAGTCGGCTGTAAATTTCGCTTAAGTCTTCCCCGGATTTGACAACTGCTTCTAACAAGTACAGGGCTGACAGCAAAGCATCTCGTTCGGGAATGTGCGTACCGTAGCCAATTCCTCCCGATTCTTCGCCGCCGACTAAGACTTGGGTGGTTAACATTCGATCGGCTATATACTTGTAACCGATCGGCGTTTCAAATAACGGCAAGTCGTACAGCTTGGCAATTTTGGGAATTATGTCTGAACCGCTGACTGTTTTGATGACTTCCCCGGTCAATCCGCGCCGTTTTGCTAAATGTTCGATTAATATGGGAACTAGGATTTGTGAACTGAGAAAGTTGCCGCTAGAGTCAACGGCTGCAATTCGATCGCTATCTCCGTCAAATACAAATCCGATCGACAAACCAGAACTTTTTCGCTGGTGAGTGCGCATCACCCGAAATAACTGCGACAGGTAGCGCGGCAAAGGTTCGGGTGCACCGCCGCCAAACAGCGGATCTCGATCGCTGTTGACTTCATGTACCGGAACTTCTAAAATTTGAGCCAATCCTCCGGCGGCGGCACCGTGCATTACATCTACAAATACTGTAATTTTGCCGCTGGCGATCGCCTCTTTAATCGCCTCAATATCTACCATTTCGCGCAAGGTTTTGCAGTAAGCCGGCCAAGGATTGAAATTCTCCAATTTGCCGGGAGTTGCTGAAAGTGCCGCCGGATTTTCGAGTTTTTCTTCTATTTGTTGAGTAACTTCGGGCGAAACTGAACCGCCAAATCCGCCCTTGACTTTTAACCCTAAATATGCACCGGGATTGTGGCTGGCTGTCAGGACGATCGCACCCAAAGCATTTAATTGTTTGGCAGCTAAACTGAAAGCTGGAGTAGGAGCGTAGGATTCGCTCAACAGCACGTCAAATCCTGCGTTTTGGACGGCAACAGCCGCTGTTTTGGCAAATTCTTCAGCTAAAAACCGGCGGTCGTGACCGACAATTACGGTACCGCTGCTGCCATCGCTGCCGCCGGTTTGTGCGAGAACTTGTGCCGCTAGGGGAGCGACTAAGGCCACGCGATCGAATGTAAAATCGTCAGCAATGATGCCGCGCCAGCCATCTGTACCGAATTTAATAGGATTCATTAGTCACAAGTCATGAGTCACCCGTCTATTTTATGGGTTTATCAGTCGATCGTCATCGGATTTTAGATTTTAGATTTTAGATTTTAGATTTTAGATTGCGACTGCGGATGAATCTGGGGGCTAGTGACCAAATTGCTCGATCGTTAGCCACCAGGAAAAAAGTGATTGGCTGGCTAATAACTAATGGCTAATGACTAATGACTAATGACTAATGATTAAAAGAATGCCGGTTGGTGGCGGAGCAAATTCAGGAATTCTTCGCGAGTTTTCTGTTCCTCTTGAAACACGCCCAACATGGCACTCGTAACCGTCCAAGCACCGGGTTTTTGCACACCCCGCATCGTCATGCACATATGGCTGGCTTCCATTACTACAGCCACTCCCTTCGGTTCCAATATTGTCTGAACTGCTTCGGCAATTTGGCGTGTCAAACGTTCTTGCACCTGCAACCGGCGGCTGTACATCTCGGCAATTCTGGCTAATTTGCTCAGTCCCACTACTTTTTGGTTGGGAATGTAAGCGATGTGAACTCGGCCCATAAACGGCAGCATATGGTGTTCGCACATACTGAATACGCTGATATCTCGCACCAGTACCATTTCGTTGTGGCCTTCGTCAAAGATAGCGCCGTTGAGGAGTTCTTCGAGGGATTGACTGTAGCCGCTGGTGAGAAACCGCATTGCTTCTGCTACCCGCTTTGGGGTTTTGAGCAATCCTTCGCGTTCGGGATCTTCTCCTACTCCCAGCAGCATTGTCCGAACGGCGGCCATCATTTCTTCCTGGCCTACTTCTGAGGGTACGGGTACGTTGGATTCTTGACCGTTCGAGGAATTGCGATCTGGTCGAGTGGGGATGCGCGGGGTGTTGTTGTCTGCGGTTTCTGAAAGTTTCATGCTGTCAGTCGAGGTTGAGTTCGAGCCATTGGAATCGGTGGAAGATGCAATTGTCATAACAAGTTGGTGTGAGGGTGAATCGATTTTCGATTTTCGATTTTCGATTTTCGATTGGGGGATATAGCTAGAGATTCAAAGATTGTTGAATTCGATAAAAATCCAGCAGTCTCAAATCTCAAGTTCACAAAACTCCTGCGTTGGACATGAGGGTGATTTCTTCAATTACTGCACTTGCTGGCAACTGAACTGCGTGCAGAATTGATTGGGCGACGATTTCTGGGGTTAACATGGCGGTGCGATCGAAGTCGGATTGCACGGTGTTTGTGTCCCACATGGGAGTGTTGACAGAACCCGGACAGATTGCTGTTACCCGAATTCCGCGAGCCCGTTCTTCGGCGGCTAAGGTTTTAGACAAAGCCATGAGACCGAATTTGCTGACGCAGTAGGGTCCCCAGTTGGGGAAGGTTTGGATGCCGGCGATCGAGGAAACGTTGATGATGATTCCCGATCCGCGATCGCGCATGGACGGCAAAACTCCTAGAATGCACTGCCAAACGCTAGTAAGATTGAGGTCTAGAACGTTCTGCCAGTCGGCTAGGGACGTTTCCGTCAAGGAGCCGGTGTAGCCCATACCCGCGCTGTTGACCAGGATATCTACGGCACCCAATTGAGCTGCGATCGCGCTGATGCTGCTTTGCACTTGCTCAATTTTTGCCAAGTCTAAGGGATAAGCTTCTGCTTTCACTCCGACTTCTCGGGCTGCTGCGGCAACGGCTTCTAAGTTTTCCGACTCTCGGCTAACTAAGGCCAGATTTATGCCCTCGGCGGCGAACGCTAGAGCCGTCGCTTTGCCAATACCACTGCTGGCTCCGGTAATCAGAGCCTGCTTTGTTGTTGGATGGTTCATTCAGTGTCCTAATACTTTCGCTCGGCAAATCCCTCAAGCGTTGCAGCTTTCTTCGGCAAATTAGAAAGCTGTCTGCTGCGGGTGAGTACAGTTAATTATGAGATCAACATTAAGAACTGTTAAGCCGGTGTCACCTGAAAAATTATAACACTGCTGACTGATCCGCAGAATAGTGAGCTGTCAGTTATGAGTTTGAAGTTAAAAGATTTTTAACTCATAAGTGATAACTCTGAATCGATCGGCTCAAGCAGAAATTTCTGTGAATACACCGATGTCGCGAAACTTTTGATACCGGAGCTGGCGCCGCTGCTGACCCGTAAGCTGTGTCAGTTCTGCTAGGTTTTCCAACAAAGCTTGTTTGAGTATGGATGCAGCTTTGAGTGGATTCGAGTGAGCGCCGCCGACCGGCTCGGGTACTATTTGATCGAGAACGCCGAGGTTTTTCAAATCCCAGGAAGTGATTTTAAGGGCTTCTGCAGCTAAGTTAGCTTTGCCAGAGTCTTTCCAGAGAATGGCCGCACAAGCTTCGGGGGTGGCGACGGTGTAGACGGAATGTTCCAACATCAACAGCCGCTCGCCGACGCCAATGCCCAAGGCGCCGCCGGAACCGCCTTCGCCGATGACAGTACAAATAATGGGAACGTCGAGGCGAAACATTTCTCGGAGGTTACAGGCGATCGCCTCTCCCTGTCCTAGCTGTTCTGCTTCTAAGCCCGCCCAAGCTCCCGGAGTGTCGATAAACGTGAAAATTGGCATTCCGAAGCGATCGGCGTGTTCCATCAACCGCAGGGCTTTGCGGTAGCCGCCGGGAGCCGCCATGCCAAAGTTGCGGGCGATATTGTCTTTAGTGTCGCGCCCTTTTTGATGGCCGATGATGACTGTGGGAAGCCCGTCTATGCGGGCAATTCCGCCGACGAGGGCCGGGTCGTCTCCGCCGCGCCGATCGCCGTGAAGCTCGATCCACTCGTCGCTAATTGCCTGAATGTAATCGAGGGTACTGGGGCGGCGCGGGTGACGGGCGAGTTGCAGACGCTGCATGGGGGACAAGCTGCTGAAAATCTCTTGTCGCAGTTGGGTTGAGCGAGCTTCGAGTTTGCGAATTTCGTCGGTGACATCTACGCTGTTTTCTTCGGCGAGTTGGCGAATCTGGTGAATTCGGGTTTCGAGTTCGGCCAGGGGCTTTTCAAAATCTAGGAGTAGTGGTTTGCGGTCGGGGTTTGCCACGCTGATAATTTCTATAGGGTTTTAAGGTTTTGTCGATCGACTATTTCCAGATCCTACCCTGTCAGGTGATGCTGAAAAAGAGGGGAAATTTGGAAATTTGGAAGTTTTGAATTATGCTTTGCTTAGTAATCTTGTTGAAAACCAGAGGCTTGAGCCTCATTTTTTGCTACACTATTTTTGCTTGCTTCTGAGTTTTACGCGCATACTTCCCCGCGCCCCTAGACCCCCACAGCCACAAAAAACCTAACCCTGCTGAACTGTTCCCAAGTAAAAAAAGTGACAGCAGCGCGATCTATCTCACCTCTACGGAAGCTTTAACAGCCCTGTCTATATTAGCTGTTGTCGCCGACCATCAAATATCAGAAAAAAGACAAACTCTTGTCGCGAATCCCCTGGGCTGGTTGAGAACTACACACAACTTTTATTTTCGTCGTGCGATCGGGCATAATGTTAACGGTTAATTGTTAACTCTCTAAAAAAAAGTTACTGGTTATTATCAGAAAAACTTTCCTCAATAACCAATAACCGCAACAAATCACATCAAAATGACATTAAAGGTCGGAAACCGTGTTTAACTGAAATCTCGCCGATTTGCTCCATCTTTTCGACAGTAATTTGATTCCGTCCCCAAGAAAAATTGGTATACAATTTTTCAAATTCCAGCAGCATTGATTCGGCAAAACAGGCAAACAACTGTCGGCCCGGTACATCCATATTTACAATCTTCATAATTTTCCACTCAATATCGAGGGAATGCTCCACAATGCCGCCATTGAGTACGTAAATTTCCGGATGCTGAACCTGAGTTGCCAAATTTTTCGGATAGCCACCGTCAATCAATAAACAGGGTTGCTTCAATGTTTTAGGGTCAATTTCTACTCCCTTTGGCATACTGGCTACCCAGACTACAATATCCGCTTGGGGCAGGGCTTCTTCCAAATCCAAGATTTTGCCTCGCCCCAATTCCGATTGCAAATCTTGCAATCGTTCTTTGTCGCGGGCAATGAGCAACAATTCTGCTACATTTGTTTTAAGATTGAGCCAGCGACACACCGCACTGCCAATATCCCCAGTAGCACCGCAAACCGCTACAGTGGCTTTTGAAAGTTCAATTCCCAATTTTGGGGCTGCTTCTTCTACTTGACGGCAGAGGATGTAAGCCGTGTGAGTGTTACCAGTGGTGAAGCGTTCAAACTCCAACTTGAGATTGCGAATTTGCTTAATTTGCTGCAAGTTGAAAGTCTCAAAAATGATTGAAGAAAAGCCGCCTAAAGCAGTGATGTTAATCCCGTTTTTTTGAGCGTGTGCCATCGCATTAAGGATTTTGCGAGTGGCTGCTTTAATCCGGCGAGTGGCTAGCATTTCTGGCAGAAAACAGGACTCCACATAGCGGCCTTCTATTTTTTGTCCAGTGATGCTTGTTACCGTGATATGATCGACTATTTGAGGCGGTGCGCTGCACCAAAAATCGAGACCTTGATCGGCATATTCTGGATAGCCCAGCTCGTTAGCTACTGATTGGGCGTGTTCTAAGCTGGTTAAGTGACCGATTAGACCAAACATTAAGTTGTCAAATGAAGGAAGATTGAAGATTGAAGATTGAAAATGGAAGAGGGAAGATGGGAAGATTAAAAATTTATATTTTAAAATGAGGTATCCCATTTTTCATTTTTCATTTTTAATTGTTTTCCCATTCCTTATTTCCTAATTAACTAGGCGGCTAAGCCTTGTGCTGACATCCGCATGATATCGCGGTTGTTAAAGCCTATGTTGCCTAGGGCTTCGCCGTAGGCAATCATAAAGTCTTCGATTAAAGCGTCTTTTTCCATTCCTAAAACGCGGGCATCGTCTGCGACAGCGTTTAGCAGTCTCCAGATGATGGGCAGGTTTTGGCGGTTGGCGGCTTCTAGTTCGACTTTGGATTCCTCAAAGTGAGCTTGCAGCCAGACTTCCCCAAAGTTGAGGTGGCTGTATTCTTCTTTGACGACGCCTTCGGTGATTTTGCGAGCAAAGTCATCGGCGACGGGGATGTAGATGTTGTAAGCTGCGATCGCAAAACACTCGATAATTAGCGATTGGATCAGCAAGCAAGTTACAATCTGACCTTGAGCAGCGGCCGTTTGGAAGTTTCTGTGCAGTTCCGAAAAGAACTCCTTGGCAAATGCCATGTCCGGCGTGACTTTGAGATTCTTGCCGCAAGCTTGGAAGCCTTTCATGTGGCGGTTCTCCATCTTGGACAAGCCAACTAACTCTGCTTTTTTGTCAGCCAACAGTTCGGCCAGTGTCAGGTAATTATCGTGAGCTTCTTGTTCGCCTTCAATCACAATGGCGTTGATGCGGCTGTAAGCATCTTTGTAAGTTTCGGTTTGAAAGTCAATTGTTGGGCTGGCCTCAAGCTGGGGCATAGATATGTAGTCTCCTCATATAAGCTTGTGGGATGTTTGGAAACCCCTTTAAAATTGGGGGTCAGTGACAGTGCACTTTACCTTTTTTGAACGCACCCCATCTAAATCAGAGATTATAGCTGAGGATTCTTTCGACAAAGAACTTTTCTTTGACGCTCCGGGAAAAACTGGCGTCCTCAGCGTGTTTGGCGGACTTTTGCCGTCGAACACTCCAGAAAGACTATCGCTAGAATGCTATCTATTTACTAATTACTTGAATTAGTCGTTAGTCGATCTTTTGCCCGGAAATAGATGATAGAAATACGGTCTATGTCTCCACCTTTCAGGGTTTTACAGTACCAACTCTATCTATAACATCATATCCTAACCACAACTTCCTCCCTAGGTACTCCTTCTTTCCCTCTACGACTATTATGTTGTGGTATGGGAATCTGGGAGGCGATCGGGTTGGAGAACCTCACAGGCTTATTATTTTAGGTTAATTCACAAATTTATGGGTAAATCCTTTGACAGGTCTCAAGCGCTGGAATTGCTGAGTTTTATTTTGTTGCTGGCGGGGGCTGCGCTGGTGCTGCTGCCGCTGGCTGCTGTATTTTTGCTTTCATTATCACCATCTGGTGTGGGTGTCAAGACCACAGGTCTGACTTTTGCGAACTATCAGGAGGCTTGGCGACGGGGCAATTTTTTGTTGGCATTCCTTAATTCTACTCTAGTGGCGCTGGCAGTGACGGGTTTTCAGGTTGTGACTTCTGCTTTGGCCGGTTATGCTTTGGCCAGGTTGAAGTTTCGGGGGCGACAGGCCTTAGTTTTGGGGGTTTTGGCGACGCTGGTAATTCCGTTTCAGCTTTTGGTGATTCCGATTTTCTTGGTTTTGAAGTGGGGGCATCTGCTGAATACTTACGGGGCGCTGATTTTGCCTACGGCGGCTAACGGTTTTGGGATTTTTCTGCTTCGCCAGTATTTTATGACTGTTCCGGTGGAGTTGGAGGAGGCGGCAATGCTGGATGGGGCTAACCGCTGGCAGGTTTTGTGGCAGGTGATGTTACCTTTGGCCCGCCCTGCTTTGGTGACGCTGTTTTTGTTTACGTTTATCGGGGAGTGGAATGATTTGTTTAAGCCGCTGGTGTTTACGACGCGGCCCGAGTTGCGGACTGTGCAGTTGGTTCTGGCCGAATTTCAGGAACAGTTTACTAGCAGTTGGCAGTTGTTAATGGCGGCGGTGGTAATTGGAACTGTACCGGTGGTGTTGCTGTTTTTAGCCGGTCAACGACAGTTTATACGGGGGATTGCGGCGACGGGGATTAAGAATTGAGTTGGAAATGCTTCGCAATTAAGTTTGTAGTCATTTGTTGAACCATTCTCAAGAACAGGCAAGATGCCTGTTCCACAAATACTAAATATTCTTAAGGAACGGGCATCTTGCCTGTTGCTGACATTGGTTCCAGGTGTGAGTTTGTAGTTACTGGGCGATTGAAATCGCTACTATAGCAATCCTAAATCATTTGTGAATTTCTTACTCCCTCCCCTTGGTAAGGGGAAAGTTGGGGTGGGGTAAAACATTTACGACTCCTGCAAGGATTGCTATATACAAACGAAGTTTACTTTAAGTGGACTAAGATATAAAGGGGATATTAAAGCTGTATTATGTGAATCTATGCAGAAGCTCGGTTTGTTTTTATTTATCGTATCTTTTGTACCATGGTTAGCAGTCTTATTTGTTGTGCCATTCCTGCCGCTGGACATTACCCAAAAAACTACTTTATCTGTCGTTTTAGCTGTTGGGGCAGAAGTTTGTTTTTGGATTAGCGTGCTGCTGTTGGGGAAAGAAGTAGTTACCAAATATCGGCGTTACTTGAATCCCCGCTATCTTTGGAAAAAAATCAGAAATTTTAACCGTAGATGAACAGGGCTAGACGCCGATAATGAGCCTGGAAGTTAGTGTTTATCTGCGGTCAAGGTTGAGCTATTCGCTGAAAATTTGCAAGCGAATAGAGCGTTCTCCGTCTCCAAAATCCACTTCAATCTTTTCTCCCGAAAGACTGTCTAAGCATCCCAAAAGCAAGCGCAAATTGGGTGTGCTTGCTCCTGTATCCACGTACAATCTATCTGCCAAACTGCCTAAGCGTTTCCAAATGGTGTAGAGTTTGACTACTGTTTGTTCTAGCTGTGCGGCTTGTTTTACAACGTCGGCGGTGGTTCCCAAACAGCCTACTCGCAAAGATTCTTCTAAGGCCATTTCCATGTCTAAATGAGACTGATTGAGAGCTTGCACTTGGGCGGCGGCGTCGAGATATTTTGATAAGTTCTTGGCGTCGGATGTTAGCTGTTTGACAGTATCTACGTCGGGATTTTCTGCTACTTCTTTTTGAATTTCGCTTTGGTGAGATGGGGAGAGTTTCTCCATTTCTTTGACTAAAGGAGCGAGGTAGCGGGAAGGTAAAGAACCGCTAGATGCTTTTTCTTTGACTTCTTCTGGCAATAAATCTGAGTTCATTGCCATCCATTCGTCGGAGAGTTGTTTGACTTCGCGGCGGGTGATGCGATCGCCATTTGCTGCTGCATCTGTTACCATTTGCTGGACTTCTGGAGATGCTTTGGCGGTTTCTACAAAGGCTCTTTTGCTGAAGTTTCTAATGGAATTTGGGTCTAAATCTCCTTGCTGGATCAGAGTATCGGCACTATTAGCTAATTCTATCAAAGAATAGGCTTGACTTTTGCCAATTTCTCTTTCTTTGAGCCAGTTCAAAAACCCTGTACCGCGTCCTTCGCCGCCTTTTTTTTCTCTGTCTCTAACTGTTCGGAGAATGCGTCCCCGCCAAATGTCGGTCTGCAAGTCGAAGCGATCGCACACTTTCCAGGCATTGTCAACCTGATTTTCAAAATCAAAGTCTGGTAGTTGTTCGTCTTCGGGGTCTGGCAATTGGAAATTGATATCGGTAAAGCCGTTGAGGGCTTCTGCAAGTTCTGCGGGATTTAGGGGGACTTCAGCCATTAGGAAAAAATTGTGTAGTGCAACAGCCGGTTTAAGTGGGAATATGCACGGGTTGACAGTTGAGACGCTACCTGTAGTAGTAAGTGGGGGAATGCTCACCCTACTAATAGAGTTTTTGTGCAAGTCATATTATTATTGCACGATGGAGGGCGATCGGCGAAAAGATACCCAAAATGACTCCGGGTACGCCCCTGATGGGACTTGATGCGAGTGCTGGCTGTGCGGGGATTGAGTTAAAGTGAATTATGAAATTAAAGGAACTAATAAAATGCTGGAAACTACCAAACGTTAGGAGTGCTCTATCCCTTTGTTAGCCTAGAATTGAGAAAATAAGCTAAAGGAAAAGTGCCAGTTCAGAACAAGACATCGCTAATATCATTACGATCGAACCGGGTAAGCGAGGTTGTTAACCCTGTATTCAAGGCATGAGAATTACGGTTGATGACGTGTTGGAATATCTCGCTTCTGGGATGAGTTATGAAGAAATCCTAGATGATTTTCCCTATCTTACCCAAGAGGATATTTTGGCTTGTTTGAGTTTTTCTTAAATAGTTATCATATTAGGTTCGGTAATCGCTAATAATGATTGTATACTAAGAGCGTAAGGCTCGCGAGCTAGAAGCTCGCACTGTAGTAGTAATTAATTGACCGGACATAATATTATCTCTCTGCGTGAAATCATGCTCAAAGACTTCTCCGGTAAAAATCTCCGAGGCCGCAACTTCAAAGGTCAAAACCTCACAGGTGCAAACTTCAGCTATGCAGACATCCGAGGCGCAAACTTCACCAATGCCATCCTCAGAGAAGCTGACTTCACCCGTGCCAAAGCTGGACTGCAACGTCACTGGACAATTTTTCTAGTAACTATTTCGCTAGTTCTATCGTTAATATCGGGATTGATGTCAGCCCTTGCTAGTTTTTGGGTAGCATTTTTTTTCACTCCAGATAACATCAAACAGTACACCATTCTTCCCGGTGTAGTTGTGTTGATAGTTTTGGCAATCTTCTTTATAGCTACCATCCGCCAAGGTCTAGGAGCAGGGGCAGCAGCAGTGCCAGCGACAGCCACAGGGGCAGCGGCAGTGGCAGTGGGAGCTGCAGGGGCAGGGACAGGGGCAGCAGCGGTGGCAGTGGCAGGGGCAGTGGCAGGGGCAGGGGCAGCGGCAGTGACAGGGGCAGCGGCAGTAGTGGCAGTGGCAGTGGCGGTGGCAGGGGCAGGGGCAGTGGCAGGGGCAGGGACAGTGGCAGGGGCAGTAGCAGGAGCAGTGGCAGTGGTAGTGGCAGGGGCAGGGGTAGGGGCAGTGGCAGTGGCAGTGGCAGTGGCAGTGGCAGTGGCAGTGGCAGTGGCAGCGACAGGACTAGGTATTTACGTTGCTTGGCGTGCCTTGGCTGGAGATGAGAAACACACTTTCATTCGCACGATCGCCATTGCCTTTGCCACGACAGGTGGCACTAGCTTTCGCAATGCCGATTTAACTGATGCCAATTTCACTGAGGCAACCCTCAAAAGTACAGATTTTAGAACAGCTAATCTCACTCGCACTTGCTTCCGCAATACAGAAAAACTCGATCGCGCGCGAGTCGGTAATTCGATATTAGCTGATACCCGCATCCGAGAATTACTCATCACTGGCAATGGCTACAAAAAATCCTATGTTAGTGCGAATCTCCAAGGTGCAAACCTGACAGGCGTTAATCTCAACGAGGCTAATCTCAAGCAGGCTAATCTCAACGAAGCAACTTTGCATCAAGCTAATTTGGAATGGGCAAACCTCACTGAAACTCAAGCCTTGGCAACAGATTTTACAGAGGCTTGTTTTACAGGTGCTTGTTTGGAAGCTTGGAATATTGACGGTAATACAAAGCTCGATCGCGTTGACTGTCGGTTTGTTTATCTTCTAGAATATCCCCAACCGGGAACTGGCGATCGCGAACGTCGCCCTCACCACATCAACAAGTGTTTTGAACCGGGGAATTTCGAGAAAGTCTATAAAAAGATTATGGAAACCGTGCAAATCCTCCTCAAAGATGGGATTAATCCAGAAGCTTTTGTCGCCGCTTTTCAGAAGTTAATGCAAGAATTTCCCGACATTAAACCGGAGTCAATTCAAGGAGTTGAGAAGAAAGACAACGATATTTTACTGACTATCAAAGTTCCAGAAGGAACGGGTAAGGGTAAAGTTGAGCAAATTTGGGACGAAGTTTATCAAGCAAGGCTAGAAGCTCAAAGACAAGCCGAGCAATTAAAAGCTAAAGATGAAATTATTTGTATTCAAAAACATTATGTGGATGTCTTTGAAGAATTAATGAAAGGAGTATTTGGTAAAGGTCTTATAATTAACAATCACAATCACAATCAATCTACGGCAGAGAATAAAGTCGCAAGCGATAACAGTGACCAAAGTCGCAAAGCTAAAATTTCCGGCGGAACAGTTAACGCTATCGGTGCCGGCTCGTTAAGTTTAGGAGATAATGACGGTACAACAGCCAATACGATGGAGCAGTTGCCTGATTCTGCCACTAATCCCAGTCAAGAAGATGAGTCGATATCCCAATCAGAGGATGTTGCGTCACTAAGGGCGATCGCCGAAAAATACAAAGCTGAATTAAAATACAAAGATCATGAAATTGACTTATATCGCGAGAAAATAGAGCAACTGAGAGAAATAAATGAGATTTTAGCTAAACAACCGTTGTCGATTAATATCATTCAGGAGGATAAGTAAGCATAAACTCTTAGCCAAGCCATGCAAAATGACGAAAGTCTGGCTCGAATGATACAAGGATATGAGCAAATCATAAAAGATTTAGAAGCTAAGCATAAATATGAACTGCAAGCTAAAGATAGAGAAATAGCATTTTACCGTCAGAAATGTTCGGAGCTAAATGAACTTCTAAAGTTGTTGGCTACGCGACCTGTTAATGTTAAGATTACTAATGAAGTGAAATCTATATCGGTGAGTAAAGCTATGAGTGACCAAATCGACAAAAGTCGCAAGATAGAAATTACAGGTGGAACCGTTAACGCTAGCGGCGCAGGAGCGTTAAGTTTAGGTGATATCAGCGGTACTGTTGCCAATACAATTAATCAATTATCTGATTCTGCTAAACCAGATGAACCGGGAATCAAAGAATTACTGACTGAGTTACAAACAGCGATCGAGGCTGAAACTGATTTATCTGATGATGATAAAGCTGAAGCATTGGAACAGGTAAAAACTTTGGCAGAAGTAGGGAAAAATCCCCAAGAAAGTACAATGCAAAAAGCGGGGAAAACGGCAATGAAAATTTTGAAAGGGACTATTGCTGGTTTACCTAGTGCGGCGACGTTGGTGGAAGCTTGCAGTAAATTGTTGCCCGCGATCGCAAGTCTCTTACTTTTACCCTAAAATTATTCATAAATTCAGACAGAACTTACACACTTCGACCAAAGAAACCGGGTTTTTTCGCAAATCTGCGCGTTTCAACGAAGTATTCTCGTAAAAAACCCGGTTTCTGACCACCCGTGCGTAAATCCTAAGCTACTCACTCAGAATGACAGCGCAGCTTAGCGTCCAGATTTTCTCGGCGGTGTACCGTTAGCCCGCGAACGACGGATCAGCACGCTCATCACCTGCTTCGGATTGGCTGCACGTTGTACGGGGCTCCAATCGCCGACTTCGGCAAATCCCAGCCGATACAAAGTGAGTATGGTTTCCCTGACACCTTTGGGCGAACCGACAACCGTTAGCAGCACCACTTCCTGTTCGCATACTGTTGCTGAGTCGTCATTTGGGCGATCGAATTTGTTGTCGTCAGGTAAGAATTCCTGTGACATATTATGTTCTCCTGGTTTTGGGTTTTCTAGAAAAACCCAAAAACCCAGCCGCCCCGCATTTCAACACATAGCAGGGCGGCTACAGAGGATGTTAAGATACTCCGTTAGCCTCCAGACTGCTGTGATCAGTTTGGCGGTTAGCTGTCCATTGCTGTTACGAGCAGCTTTGGGCAGTGCAACTAGATTTTTGGGCGACGCGGGCTGCCTCCTCTACAAGCAAGCAACCTCTCACTTCAAAGCGTAGCCGCAGATGGGGGCCCCCGTCAATCGATTTTAGATTTTAGATTTTGGATTTTAGATTTGGGATTTTGGATTTTAGATTGAAGAATTGAGTCCCGGACTAATCTGGGGACTTTGGGGGTTTTGATTGGGGATTGGGGGGTTTTGGGCGATCGCACCAATGAGACTCACAAAACGATCGCCTTTTCAACTTACCAACTACAACGGCGATACTTTATCGCGTTCAATCTCCTCGTGGGGAGTCGTTTTGCCGTTCAAAATTGTGCCATCCTCGGGCGGATTTTGCGGGCGATCGCGCTTCTTAAAGCGATCGCGAGCCGAGACAACCACCACATACAGAACCGGCACCATAAACAAACTCAAGAAAGTAGAAACAACCATCCCCCCCGCGATCGCATTCCCTAGCGAGCGGCGGCTGGCTGCACCCGCACCTTCTGGGTTAACTAGAGGAGCAATACCCAAAATGAAAGCCAGAGAAGTCATCAAAATCGGTCGTAAACGCTCTTGAGAAGCCTCAACTGCCGCCTTAGCAATTGGATATCCCCGCTCCCGTAACTGGTTCGCAAACTCCACGATTAAAATCGCATTTTTACTAGCCAATCCAATCAACATCACCAAACCAATCTGGCAATAAACATCATTCGCCAAACCCCGCAACGACTGAGCTAAAAGCGCGCCTAAAATCGCCAGAGGAACCGCCAGCAAAATAATGAAAGGATCGACATAATTTTCGTACTGAGCCGCCAACACCAAGAACACAAAAATCAGCCCCAAACCGAAAATAATCGGTGCTTGACCGCCGGACTCAATTTCTTCTAAAGAACTCCCAGACCATTCATAGCCAAAACCCGAGGGCAAAACTTCAGCCGACACCTTTTCCATCGATTTTAGCGCCTGTCCAGAACTCGATCCCGGAGCCGGAGTGCCAGTAATTTCAATTGACCTATATAAATTGTAGTGGTTAACAGTTTGTGCTCCCACCACCGGAGTTATCTTCACCAAATTGCTCAAAGAAACCATTTCATTCTTTCCAGAACGCACATACAATTTCCCAATATCTTCAGGGTTATCACGAAACTGTTTGTCCGCCTGGACATAAACCCGGTAATTGCGCTGCTGGAGGTTAAAATCGTTCACATACTGAGCACCCAGAGCCGTTTGTAGCGTACTGAAAACATCATTAACAGAAATATCCAAAGCCTTAGCCCGATTGCGGTCAACTTCCACAATTAACTGAGGCGTATTCGCAGCAAACGTACTAAATACCGCCTGCAATCCGGGCGTCTGATTCGCCTGCTTTAAAATCCCGCCCATCGCCTCAACCAGAGCATCTAAACCGCTATTACCTTTGCGGTCTTGCAATTGAAATTGGAAGCCTCCAAATTGACCTAAACCCTGAATAGCTGGCGGATTCACCGGGAAAATTCTAGCTTCTGGAATCGCCCCAAATCTACCCCGCAACTTATTAATAATCCCTTGTACAGTTTGATCTTCTCCGTGACGTTCATCCCAGGCTTTAAGTGTAGTAAATATAATGCCTTGATTAGAAGTGCTACCGCTAAAACCAAATCCACCCACTGAAAAAGTTCCGACAACTTCAGGAAGTTTTAGGATTTCTTCTTCTACTTGATCCATTACTTTCTGAGTGTATTGCAGCGAAACACCTTGGGGCCCTTGAATAATTGTCAGAAAATAGCCCTGATCTTCTTCCGGGATAAATGCTGTGGGGACTGATAAATAAAGCCAAGCTGTTACTCCCAGAGAAGCGATGAACACGAGGGTGACAATAGTCTTAATCCCTGTGAGAAATATTAAGGATTTGCGATATTGCCGCTGTACCCAATCGAGAACTCCATTAAACTTGTCAAAAACCCAACCTAGCGGGCCCCCAAACTTCTGACCTCGACGTAATAATATAGCTGAAAGTGAGGGCGTAAGAGTAATTGCAATAAAGGTAGAAAGCAATACTGAAAAAGCAATTGTCAGCGCAAATTGTTTGTAAAGCGCTCCTGTCGTTCCGGGAAAAAATGCCACTGGCACGAACACTGCCATCAACACTAAAGAAGTCGCAATTACAGCGCTAAAAAGCTCCCGCATAGACTCAAAAGCCGCTTCGCGGGCATTCATACCTTGGCGGATCAGGCGGTCAATATTTTCTACTACAATGATAGCGTC
Organism: Microcoleus sp. S28C3; assembly: GCF_036700785.1. Lineage (NCBI taxonomy): Bacteria > Bacillati > Cyanobacteriota > Cyanophyceae > Oscillatoriales > Microcoleaceae > Microcoleus > Microcoleus sp. S28C3. The sequence goes on from NZ_JAUBPO010000084.1 coordinate 25,526, forward strand.
ATCAACCACTAATCCCGTCGCTAATGTCAGACCAAACAGAGATAAACTGTTAATAGTAAATCCGAAAACTTTGATAAAGGCAAACGTCCCGATCAAAGAAATTGGAATTGTGACGGTAGGAATAATAGTTGTGCGCCAGTCTTGCAAGAAAACAAAAATCACTATCACCACTAGCAAGACTGCTTCAAATAATGTCTTGACTACTTCTGCCATCGACTCTTCTACAAACAAAGTCGTGTCCAGCGCTACTCTATGGATCAACCCCGGAGGAAAACCAACCGCTAGTTTTTCCATTTCGGTTTTGACGGCGTGGGCAACATTCAAAGCATTACTTCCAGGCAGTTGGTAAATCCCTAAACCTACTGCATCATTGCCTCGAAATCGCAGAAATGAGCTGTAATTCTCTGCCCCTAGTTCTGCTCTCCCCACATCTTTTAATTTAACTAACGTTCCATTTGTCTCTGTTTTGAGGACGATTTCTTCAAATTCTGCTGGTTCTTTGAGGCGACTTTCAGCACGCAAGTCAATTTGATACATTTGACCCTGTGGAGCAGGTTCTTGACCAACTCTCCCAGCACCAACTTGCAAGTTTTGTTCGTTAAGAGCGCTCGTTACATCTTGCATTGTGAGACTGCGAGCTGCTAATTTATTGGGGTCTATCCATAAACGCATTGCATAGCGGCGTTCCCCAAAAATTCGTACCTCGCCCACACCTTTTACCCGTTTTAAGGCATCTGCCAAATATAGGTCAGCGTAGTTGCTTAAAAATATGGTGTCGTATTCTTTATTTTCTGTAAATAAGCCGATCGCTAATAGGAGACTTGTAGATTGTTTTGTAACTCTAACTCCTGTGCGCTGTACGGCATCTGGTAGTTGTGGTTGAGCAACTGCAACTCGATTTTGAACATCGACGGCGGCGATATCTTTGTTGCGTGACGGGTCAAAGGTAGCTGTGATGGTGCTGGTGCCATCGTTACTACTACTGGAAGTTAGATATTTGAGTCCTTCAACACCGTTGATTTGCCTTTCTAGGATGTTCGTAACAGCATTTTCGACAATTTCAGCACTCGCCCCGCTATAGTTAGCTGTGACGTTGATTTGGGTGGGGCTGATGTCGGGGAATCGCTCGATAGGCAGGCTCGGAATGCTAATTGCGCCTACCAAGATAATAATTAAGGCGCAGACGCTAGCAAAGACTGGTCGTTTAATAAAGAAATCTGCAAACATTATTTGGGTAATGGGTAGTTGTTAGTTGATAATTCGTAATTTCTAATTCCTAATGCCTAATTAGACTTACGTCAAAAATTAAAATTTCCCCTTTTTTAAGAGCTGAGCAATCAAGTAGTTTCACATACATAAGGTACGTTGTTGCATTTCAGCCCTCTTAAGAGCAATACTTCGGACAGTTTTAGATATAGTCTAGTGTCCTAAACCCTTGCTGGCTATATGCTGGACTATTTTTTCAAGGTTTAAGTTCAGCGCTAAGTTTCAGAAAATCCGTTAAAAATGGCAGGGCTTCCTCCGTAAGGCTTACAGGGCCGTTAAAAAACTGTCCGAAGTATTGTTAAGAGGCGAATTAAGAGCGCTAAAGCGCAACAACATACCTTATTTTTTGCTTTCTACTGGTAATTTTTCCCCGGCTCCTTTCCCTTCCTCTTGAGCCATAATCGGAGCGCCGTCAGTCAGGTTAAGGATGCCTGCGGTGATAATTTTTTCCCCGGCTTGCAAACCTTCGATAACTTGATAATTATTCCCCTCAATGGCTCCCAATTTCACGGGCTTTTGTCGGGCTACTAAAGGAGGCATTCCAGGTTTTGGCTGTTCCGGCCTTTGAGCTGTGAAGACAAAAGTTTGCCCACCTAAGCGAGTGACTGCTGTTACTGGAACTAAAATTCCGGGGTTCTGTTTCCAGATGACTTTAGCTTTTACAAACTGGAGATTAAGCAGTTCGCCGCTGGGGTTGGGAAAGGTGGCTTTAGCTAAAATTGTTTGGGAATTGGCGCTGACGTTCGGGGAGATAAAACTGATTTGACCTTGGGCGATCGCCTTACCTTGAGCGTCGAGCATTTGTACTGGCAACCCTAAGCGTAATTGAGGCATCCGTTCCAAAGGAATTGATAACCGCAAGTCTAGCAATTGGTTCTCAGTCAGGGTGGCAATGGCATCACCTTTTTGCAAGTTATCACCTACTTTCACTGGTATGTCGCCAATGACTCCCGCGAAGGGCGCGATGACAGCAGTTTCTTGCAGTTGTACTTCAAAGCCGCGCACTTGAGCGGCGGCCTCGGCAACTTGCGCTTCAGCTTGATCGAGCTGTTCTTGGCGCGTACCGTTGGCTAACTCGGCTAATCTGCTCCTGGCTTGTGCGACTTCTGCTTCGGCTTTGGCTATTTCCTCTGGACGCGAACCGTTTTGCAATTGCCGCAAAGCTTGCCGCTGCTGTTGCAAAGCTGCTGTCCGGCGCTCTATCTCGGCTTGTCTGTTTTTTTGCCGCTGCTGGAACCGCCTTTGAGCTTCTCGGAGATTGGCTTTGGCGGTGCCTTCTTTTTGGGTGTATTCCTCGAGGGTGTTGGCGGATTCTGCCCCTTCTCGTGCCAATGCCTGATATCTGGCAAGCTGCTGGCTGGCTAACTTTGCTTCGGCTGTGCTTGCCTCTATTTGCGCTCTGGCTTGGGCGATGTCTTCTAAGAGGCTACCTGTTTGGGCGTCGGCGAGGTCGGCTTCAGCTTGGGAAACGCGGGCTTGGGCTTGACCAATTTCTTCTGGCCGACTGCCCGATCGCAGTTGGGCTAGGTTGGCTTGGGCTTGGGCGACTTGGGCTTGAGCTTGGGCGATTTCTTCGGGCCTAGTTCCTGCTTGCAATTCTGCTAAGTGCGATTGAGCGCGAATCAGGTTGGCTTGGGATTGCCTCAAGTCAGCTTGGGCGCTGTCGCTTTTTATGCGGGCGATGGGTTGCCCTTGGTTTATGAAGTCCCCGGATTTGACAAAAATCTCCGTGACTAGCCCTTCTGCTTCGGGTTTGATTTCTACCGAACGCTTGGCTTCTAAGCTGCTGACAAATTCCGAGGAATCTTGGACTGAGCTGGTTTGTACGGCTGCAAGCTTGACTGGTATGCCTTGGGGTTGGGCTGCTGCTGCCGGTTGCTGCGCGCGATTATGACCCGATTGCCACGAGTACCAGCCGAAAGCTGCTGCGCCTGTGACGATCGCGATCGCGGCAATTAGGGGCCAGCGCGATCGCGGTTTAGCGACAGGTTCGGGGCTATCGGCAACGGGGGCCAAATCCTGCGGTCGATCGCTGTCTGCTTCTGCATCGGTTGGGTGAAGTTCCGGTGTGGCAGATTTTTGCTCTTCAGCTTCAACCACGGATTCTGGGGATTTAGAATAACTCATTGGCAGCACCACTTAGATTTTTTTTTAACGTCTGACTTACTGAGACTTTGGCGGGATCTTTGATTCCCTCGGCGCCCCCCTCAAACAGGGGGGAATTTGGAAAGCTCTTTTAAAAGGGATGGAATCTGGAAAGTCCCTTTTTAATGGGGTTAGGGTTTGTGCTTGGCTTTAGTCCGATCGCAGTTAGTCAAGCCGGGGGTGATTATTTTTAGGAAAGTTGTTTTTTATCTTTCAAAAGTTACGCTTTCCATGGAAGATAAGACATCCTTCTTATGGCTTACCTGAGTGGGTGAGTTAGAAGGATTTTTCCCTGGGAGTCGCCGGATTCAGCGGAGGTTGGGGAGTCACGCACTCCTGCGATCGCGCTTTTTTCCTTGGCTAGTTGCTCGGTTAACCACTCTATGTCTGACGCCAGCACTGACTTGCAGCGATCGCGAGAGGCGAATTGATAGTCGTCGGTTAGTGGATATTCGCTCTTGAGGCTTTCGATGTAGTCTTGCCGGGTGTAACAGGCTCGCAAGCGGTGTTCCAACAATTTCATCCGTTCTTCCGGTTCTAAGTCGCCAAAAAAGAAAAACTTGATTTGGAACCGGGAACCGCTGTTAACCCAGCTTTCTTGAGGGTGTTCGAGCATTTTTTCCCTCCAGAGTTCGCGCCCTTTGGCGGTAATTCCGTAGATTTTGCGCGGACAGCCCGCATCTCCGGCTTCTTCGGCAATTACCGAAATCTCCCCTCGCTCTTCCAAGCGCTTCAGCAAGGGGTAAATCGCTCCGTAGTTGACGCTGATGCAACTGCTCATAAACAGCTCCAGTTGTTGCTTTAGCCGATAGCCGTGCAGGGGTTGCCACTGTAGCAGCCCAAGGGCTGATAATTCAAGCATTTATATCAAATTGATATTATAGTCTGCATTATATCACTATATTATCGGACTCAAGGGCGATCGCGTAAATAGCTAATTTAAAAGAAACTCAAGAATAAGATACACATTTAATAATATTTGTCAATACTCTTAAGATATATTTTTTAGGTCAAGAGAGGGCGATCGCTTTATATTATAGAACCCATTTGAAATCTAAGAAGTGCCGATCCACCTCGATTTCGGTCAGAGGAACGGCAGCATCTCACTTTTGACACAAGTCAGATGCTGCTTGGTCTTTGATGTCTCCGAAGTGCTTTAATAGACTCTGCTCAATAAGTCCGATTTCTGGCACATATCTCTTCTGAGTAAGAGCACCAGAACTTTTCTTGGCATGGGTTGGTTGAATTTTAAAACCCTGAGAAATTTTAGTATTACTTGAGATTCTTTAGAACACCTAACAGTTTTTTCCTAGCTCATAGTTAGAAATTATTTGTCAAGCATAAATTATCCTAAATCCCGATGTTTTTACTGGTCAGTCATCCTACTAAAACTTAATTGTTTAAGTACAATTTATACCAGATGAGATCGACCTGACACAGATAGAGTAATTTCTCTTTATCCTAAAACCAAAACTCAACGCCCTGTAATCACTTGAAATAACCACCCAAAAAGCATCACGCTCAAGAAAATTACACCTCCGACAATTAACATCAAACCCAACAGCAACGCCGCCACAAATAGCCAATCGGCTTTTTTCCCAGGTTCGGGGGAACCTAAATGAGCATCCAGCAATTCTATATTTTTGACATTAGCTTTCCAAGTAACATCCAACAAGTCTCCGGCCACTGGTACCGTGCCGGCGACTGTATCAAATACGATGTTAGCAGCCATTTTTACTAAAGTCTCTTGAGGCACTCCCATTTGAGCGGATTTGAAGACAACATAGCCTGCAAAGATTGAACTGATAAAATCGCCGCCGCCCGGTATAAGTCCCAATATCGGATCGAGTCCGATGCGGTATTTTGTGCCGGGAATCGGAATTGCATTGTCTAGTAAATGGCTGACCCGGCGGAGTCGGCGCAAGGATGCTACATGAGATGGACTGGGAGTATTGGGGGAGGAATTTTGTAGAGGAGAACGTGACATTTAATTGCTCTCGATTGCGATATTACTGCTAGTTTATGATATTTATTGAAGCATATTCAAGTTTTTTCACTATGCCTCAAGCAGATTTTTACTGACTTTGGGCGATCGGCTTTGGTTTGTTTTTGAATGCACAGAAACCCGGTTTCTGTTCAAAACCGGGTTTCTTGCTTCTAGCTGGAGGCTTTTAATTTAGCCTTTTATTTGTTGCCTTCAGTGAAGTCGGCGTCAATCACGTCGTCGCCGCCGCCAGTGGGGCCGCCGTCTCCATAGCCACCAGGGCCGCCAGGGCCGCCAGGGCCGTCAGTCGGGCCGCCTGCTTGCTGGTACAGGTTGCTGCTGACAGCGTAGAACGCTTGCTGCAACTCGGTTGTCAAGGTTTTGATGCGATCGTCATCTTCACTCTCGATCGCATCGCGCAAGTCTTTGATCAACCCTTCAACCTTAGTCTTGTCAGCAGCGGGAACTTTATCACCCAATTCTGCCAACTGCTTCTCAATTTGATAGGCTAAAGAATCGCCTTGGTTTTTGCGATCGATCTTTTCGCGACGTTCCTTGTCAGCAGAAGCATTCGATTCGGCTTCCTTCACCATGCGATCGACTTCATTGCTGGGCAAAGTAGAAGCACCAGTAATGCTAATCGATTGCTCCTTGCCAGTACCTTTATCCTTAGCAGCTACATTCAAAATACCGTTAGCATCGATATCGAAAGTAACTTCAATTTGAGGTACGCCACGGGGGGCTGGAGGAACTCCATCTAAGCGGAAGGTTCCCAAATCCTTGTTATCATTAGCCATTTCACGTTCGCCTTGCAAAACGTGAATTTCCACGTTTGTTTGGCCGTCTACAGCAGTCGAGAAAGTTTCCGACTTCTTGGTAGGAATTGTGGTGTTGCGGGGAATGATTTTGGTCATCACGCCGCCCAAGGTTTCGACGCCAAGAGACAGCGGGGTAACGTCAAGCAACAAGATGTCTTTGACTTCGCCGGAGAGCACGCCGGCTTGAATTGCTGCACCGACTGCGACCACTTCGTCCGGGTTTACCGTTTGGTTGGGGTCTTTGCCGAGGATTTTTTTGACCAGTTCTTGCACCGCCGGAATACGTGTAGAACCGCCCACTAAGACGACTTCATTAATTGCAGATTTGTCTAATTTGGCGTCCCGGATCGCATTTTCTACGGGGATGCGAGAGCGATCGATCAAATCTGAGCAGAGTTCTTCAAATTTGCCCCGCGTCAAAGTTGTGTCCAAGTGTTTTGGCCCGTCTTGAGTCGCGGTAATAAACGGCAGGTTGATTTCTGCTTGGGTAACGCTCGAAAGTTCAATCTTGGCTTTTTCTGCTGCTTCCGTCAGGCGTTGCAGTGCTTGTTTGTCTTTGCGGAGGTCAATTCCTTCGGCTCTTTGGAATTCATTAGCGATGAAATCGACGATTTTTTTGTCGAAGTCGTCACCGCCGAGGTGAGTGTCTCCAGAAGTTGCTAGCACTTCAAATACGCCGTCGCCCACTTCTAGAATAGATACGTCGAAAGTACCGCCACCTAAGTCAAATACGAGGATGGTTTCGTTGCTCTTTTTATCTAATCCGTAAGCTAAAGCGGCCGCTGTAGGTTCGTTAATAATCCGCAGCACTTCAATCCCGGCAATTTTACCAGCGTCTTTCGTAGCTTGGCGCTGGGAGTCGTTGAAGTAAGCAGGAACAGTAATTACCGCTTGGGTAACTGTTTCGCCGAGGTATTTGCTGGCGTCTTCTACCAGTTTGCGGAGAACTTGTGCAGAAATTTCTTCTGGGGCAAATTGCTTGCCGCGGGCGGGACAGTCTAGTTTAAGGCTGTTGCCGACTTTGAGGACTTTGTATGAAACTTCAGTGGTTTCGTGGGTTACTTCATCAACCCGACGCCCGATAAACCGTTTTACTGAGTAAAAGGTGTTTTCGGCATTCATCACGGCTTGACGCTTGGCGATTTGTCCGACAAGTTGATCGCCATTTTTAGCATATGCTACTACGGAAGGTGTGGTGCGACCCCCTTCGGCGTTGGCTATGACGGTGGGTTTGCCGCCTTCCATAACTGCGACGCAGGAGTTTGTCGTACCTAAGTCAATTCCAACTACTTTTCCCATAGGGGTGTTCCGGCTCCAATCTCTACAAAATTTTGGTGTTCTATCTGTGCGATAGTCTGGTTATTCAGGACTGCGATTTTACCTCGCGGTTTACGGGTACTGAGTCCTGCTTTAATACAGTCTTCGATAGGGTGCTTATCTCTATACTGCGGGCGGTAGACCTTGCGATGAAGGGGTATTTACCGAACCTGTTGAGGGACGGTTGCATCCGTGAGGCTTGCACCGCTACAGCTTTCGACTGCTTTTGTTTACTCTTCCTAATGTACGGGGTGCGAGCGATTCGGGTATTGTGGCAAACCGTATACGTTGTGTTGTATTTGCCGTCTTATGTGTATAAATTTTGTTGGGCTGGTTCGGACGATCGCTCGCTCGGCTGCAAAATAAAAGTAAAATTTATCAGTTAGAGTCATGAGTTAGAGAGCTACCAATTTGCTGCGTGTTTAATTTTACTCATGAGAATAAAGAGTGAAAAATGAGTATCAAGAGACTCCAAGAAACCGCACTTTTTGTAAAATTCTTGAGCTGGTTCGTCTATAAGATCTATTCTGAGGGCCTAAATTTCCATATTTTGGGATAAATTCAGTGCATTCTCGAACGCATGACGTAGTAACCGCTTTCCCAAGCCTCTACCTTGCATCGATCGACTGCCTGTTTCGCAACGAGCATAGGATGGGATAGTTGGGGAGATTGTCTCGCAACAGTTAGCTGCTAGCTGGGTGCGATCGAGTAAATTAGCGCTGCAAGCATAATAGCCTGCTATTGTCTAGTTATTTTCACCTGCTAAAGCTACAAAAGTTCTAGCAGTACCGAGCCGATCCTTCTGCTTTGCATATCGTTTGAGAGAGGTATCTAATTATGTATTTCTCAAATTGAATGGGTCTTTTCTAAGACTGCTCGTACTTCGGTTTATATCTTCTAGACGGTTAATAGCTTAATTCACTCGCTTTACTGTTCTGTTTAATAATCTGCCAATAATGCGAGGAATCCTTCAGACGTTGCTGGCGGGTGTTCGATGACTGACAGTAAAAAGGCTCGATCGCGATCGGACAGTGCAGCAGGCGTATTGTTATAAGCTGCGGGGCGGTCGATCGTAGCATCGGCTTCGGCAATGAATTCGTCTAGGACAAATAGGTAAGCCCACCAACAGCGTCGGGTTTCGGTACTGGTTCCGGTTGAGACGAGCGATCGCATTTTGCTATTTATCGCGCTACTCAAATTGCTTTGCTGCTATTTTTATAACTAAAAAAGCGACAGGTCAAAACCTGCCGCTAGCTGTATAAAGTCCGCCCTGACAGACTATTTAACTGCTATTTTTTACCGATTGGAGTTTAGACTAAGCAGGTCAAAAAGTGCGCTCGCCCAAAGACCGGCAAACGTCCATACTCCAACGGCAACGG
>NZ_JAUBPO010000085.1:0-32889 GCF_036700785.1 Microcoleus sp. S28C3
GGGAATCTCTCTCTAAATTCACCATAATTTCTACTCAGCTCCTTCTGAGTAAATTTGTGCTTAGTCTAAACTCCAGTCAGGAACTAATGGTATTATAATTGAGCAAAATAGTATTCCTGTAGGATTAATTACTAGGACTGATTTAATTAAATATTGGGCAAGCCAAACGGAGTGTCTGAATCATGAATGAAAAATAGTTTTATTCCCTAAAAATGTAGTTAAGTAGAATGAATGATTTAGTTTTTTTAGCTGCTCATCAATTAGCAAAAGCAATCCGCGATCGCCAAGTCTCTTCAACAGAAGTAATAGAAGCTTATTTGAGTCAGATTGCTCAATACAACCCAGGACTAAATGCGATTGTGACTCTGGATGCGGAAAATGCGATCGCGCAGTCGAAAGTAGCAGATCGAGCATTAGCTCAAGGAGAAAATTGGGGGTTCTTACATGGAGTACCCGTAACTATCAAAGACACCCTCGAAACCAAAGGATTACGCACAACCAGCAGTTATCAACCCTTAGCTAATTATGTCCCAAAGCAAGATGCTACCGTCGTCGATCGACTGCGCGCCGCTGGAGCAATTATTTTGGGCAAGACGAATACACCACAACTAGCTGATAACTTTCAGACCAACAGTCCTCTGTTTGGTAGAACAAACAACCCCTGGAACCATGAATATACGCCAGGCGGCAGCACTGGGGGTGGAGCGAGTGCGATCGCTGCTGGGTTATCCCCTCTAGAACTTGGTAGTGATATTGGTGGATCAATCCGCGTTCCAGCTCACTTCTGTGGCATTTTCGGCTTGAAACCAACCCAGAATCGCGTCTCAACATTTGGACATATTCCAGAATTACCAGGAACACCTAAAACTATCCACCACTTACAAACAATAGGGCCTCTTGCCCGCTCTGTAGAAGACTTGCGATTGTGCCTGTCACTGATTCAAGATCCAGACCCCCGCCAGCCAGAAGTAATACCGATATCCAAACAAGTTAACCCAGCAACCACGCTACAATCGTACCGCTACGCTTGGACAGAAGGTTTTGGTGAGATTCCAGCCACAGCTCAAACCAAAGCCGCTCTAGAAAAATTAGCATCATCCCTGACAGATATAGGATGCTGTGTAGAGCAACACAACGAGCCGCCAAATTTTGATAGCAATGCGGTACGCGATACTTACCTCAATATTTATAATTTTGAATTGGGTTTATTCCAGCCCGACTTGACGCAGATTCAACAGCAACAACGATATGTGACCGCCCTCATTGAGCGCGATATTCTGATTGCTAATATCGAAAGTTTCTTATCTAATTGGGATGCTTGGCTGTGTCCAGTAGTGCCAGTGCCTGCTTTCACCCACCGTCAGCCAGGAGCACCAATTGAGGTTGATGGTCGCGAGTTCTCTTATTTGAAAACAATAGGTGCTTACGTAACAATTTTTAATTTAACTGGCAACCCTGCCGTAGTGCTGCCCTTTACACAGTCACAAGAAGGACTACCCATCGGCGTGCAAGTGGTGGGACGGCGCGGAAGCGATCTGAAACTGCTAGAGATTGCGGAAAAATTAACTCAAGTAACTGGTTTTTTTCAACGCCCACCTGGGTATTAGAAATGTCATTTGTCATTGGTGTCGGGCATCTGGCTGCAGAAGCAACGACCGAGAGCCATTGGCGTTGTCCCAGCCCATAAAGTTGTTGCGTTTAAGTCTTTGAGCCGAATCTGTCGGTGCGAGTGTTCTCGATCGCTCGCGCTATTCTAATAAAAACCAATGCTTTATTTTTTCAGGTTTGATAGAGCAAAGGAGCGATTGATAAAGTCGCAGAGAGTCGTTTTTTAGGCTGGCAAAGCGATCGCTTAAAGTTGATATCGTTGCGATCGCTGTCTTATCTTTCAACTATAGCATATACTTTTTAACTTATAATTTTAATAAACTGAAAATCAAAACCATAAATATTAATATAAAATCAAAAAAACAGGAATTTTTTTCCTAATTTTCCTTCTTTAAGTCAGCACAAAAACTGATATTTTTAATCAAATACACCTGACACCAATTCTCTATGAAGTCGCCCTTAACAAACTCCAGTTCAATTGGTGCGATCGCCACTTGCACAAGCGCTCGCTCAGGAGCCCGCGATCGCTACTTAAAGTCCTGAAGGCGACTGCGATCGGTCTGGAGGTCAAACATTTATTTAATGCCAAGGAACTGACTTCATTCAAAATAGTAAACAGGTTGTTCAATGTCGTACGGGGTACTTTCATTTTGGCGTTGAGCTTATAGAGCAGGATTTTATCTACACTCTTCTCTGAAACTACAACCTGGCACTCTTGAGTAATCCACTCTTGAATTTGACCGTAATTCTTGAATCCTTGAGGCATCTCCAGACCTTTGCTCCGTTGCTCATCACTTTTTCTGGAAGGGCGGCAGGTTTTCCTGGGGCTGTTTTTACTTCGAGTCATGCCTCCATGCCCCCTGGCTTGTACCGTTGTCACTAACGATACATTGTTGATTCATTATATTCTTGCTCCTGTCTCTAATATTTTAGTGCGTCTTCAAGGAGAATTGGTATCAGGATGAAATAATGTTAGCCCCCTTCCGCTTCAGAAAAACCCACATACAAATTGGCTTCAATAGCATCAAAGCTAGGAGCGAAAAATTTATATTTCATAAAGCTTTCTACATTTCAGTGTCCCTTGCTGAAACTTTAAAAAAGTTGAAACTACCAAGGGGGCGATCGCTAATCAAATTTAATCTAACGCTGTCATCAAAGTGACACAAGAGCGCTGCCTTAAAAATCTCCTTCATCTACTTGAAATACAGTCAATCCCAACGACCGCCACATATCAACAACTTGCTGGCGATCGTCCAACACAAATTTAACATTATATTTCCCTACAATATGCCACCGATATAACTCTTCCTTCATAATCGCATCCTTCCTCATATCTCCGGTTTTCCGCATATAAAGAGCAGCATAATTAACCTCGTACTGCTGCAACCATTTTTCAGTTTGAGGCTGACAATCATCTGTTCGACCCGAGACTACAATAATATGGGCGCTGGACTGCCACTTGCGGATGGTATCTAAGACGGGCTGATTCGGTAAATCGCGATCGCACGTCGAAGCATCAAAAGGATTTCTGCCGTTGAGAAGTGCCAGCGTACCGTCCATATCGACAATAATTGCCTCCGGCAAATCCGGGTTATATTTCGGCGGCACAACGGGAACCCGCACGTACTTATTGTACATCTTCATTATCACATCTTTGCCCACCGAATTAAGCCTTTTCAAATCCCTTTTAATACATTCCTCAACCGGAACTTGCAGGAAAGAATCATTAACTTCGACGATGGCTTTACCTTTAACTAACTGTTTAATATGCTCGATGTGATGCCCGAAATTAGTATCATCAACAATGACGTGCTTGCCGCTTTCCAAAGCCATCAAAATAATCGTATCTCTCAACTGCACAATAAACTTTTCATTCGCGGGCGACCAATGAGAAGCGTGAGCCATTTCTCTGAGCAAATCTTTATTGCTGCGCACCCACTTTGCAGGTTCAGACAGCAGCAATTCTCTAGCAAATTGTGATTTTCCAGAAGCAGGTAAACCAACAAGTACAATAACTCTTTTCATGGTAAGTAGAAGGAAGAAGGAAGAAGGAAGAAGGAAGAAGGATCATACAGCAAACTTTTTAGCTGTATCTTAGGTTTAATTAGGGACATTTATTTCTTCGGTTAGCTAAAATATAATGTTAATCTTCGTTCGTAGTGAGGACTAAAGTCCTCATTCAAGAAACGACTGTAGTCGTTACTACAAACCTAGATGGATGTAATCTAAACCCAATAACTCCTCTATTTTATGGATCGTAACATCACGGAGAGCTTCTTTCACTCCCGCAACTCTTTGGGCCCGCAAAGAAAACAAAATCCCGGAATACGGCAAATGTTTCACAGCTAAAGCAAAATCTTTCTGAACTTCTATATTTTCGTGCTGTCGGTAAACTTCCTCGATTTCTCTAACCAAACATTGATATTTCTCCTTAACTTTTTCGTACAATTCAGTCCACTCAGGGAAATAAGCTAAAAACTCTTCTCCTTCATTAGTTAAAACAATCTCGATCAGGCGGCGGGTCGAAAACCCTTCGCGGAGATGAGAAAGAGCGACATATTGCGGAGACTTAACTTTAACTCTGTTGAAGTTAGCATCGCAGATAATATACCCTTCCGAATCCATCGGATCTAAATGTTGAGCCGCTTCAATAACTTCTTTCCAGCTAGTTAAAAGATAAGATGCGACCAATTCCCAGCCGTATTTATTTGCCCAAATACTCGGGTCGGTTTCTAGCATTGTTTGAGTGTTGCGAACCCCGTGCAGCACGATTTGATTTTCCGTTTGCTGCACAACTATTCTATTGTAAGGTGTCATCAACTCAAAGATAAAACACTGGTCTGTTTCTTGCGGTAATTGATATCCCAACTCTTGCCAGACTTTCCAAAAAAGTTCGGCAAAGCTGAATCCAAAACCGTTAACTTCGCCGGCGGCGTCGGGAGTGCCGCTAGATTGCACTCTCCATTCTCCCTTGTAAAAATAAAGTACAGTCAGAGAACCGTCTAGTTTTTGGTAAACTTTGGCATGACTCCAATCAATTGCAGCGGCGTGAATTTCTCCGTAATTAAAAAATTTGTCGTAGGGATAAGAAACTATCTGCCAATCTTGAGATGAATCTAAAATAATGCCTCGGCACTGCTGGACTATTTTTTCGCCCAATGGAGATTCTATCTGCGAGTATTTCAGACAGACTAAATCGGGATATTGGCGGTGGCGGGTAACTTTGATATGATAAGTTTCGGACAAAGTTTCCAATCCGTGCTGGCGCAAATACTCTTGCAGTTCCACTATCGACTCCTCAATTGCTCGCCTTCTCTATATTATAGATGACTTCATATTCTGGCAACCTTGTCAAGATAGTCAAAAAAAAAATCCCGGAAAAGCGAGTGTTAATTTTGTATTTTGAATTATGGTTGTACATAGGTGAATGCGGTTCGCAGCCCAACTAAACTCTTGGAATATTAAGGGAAAAGACCGTGAAGAAGAAATTATTACTTTTGGCTACTTCTGCTGGTGTATTGACTGCTTTATTACCTCTCTCGGTTGTTTTTGGATCTTCGCAATTGTCGCAGCGACAATCGGGAACAACACAAATTGCTCAAGGAGGCACTGCGGTTCCGGTAAGTGAAATCTTGCCCAAGTTAAAAGGCAAAACGCAAGTGCCTATTTTTATTCCCAGCAGGATTCCGCTTTCGCAAAAAATGTACTATTCAACTACAGCACAAGCAAACAGCTATGCTATTTCAATCGATTATAAAGCAGATTGCGGCGGTACGACAGTTTGCACTTTTGGGTCAATTATAGGTCAAAAAGGCGGGGAGTTTACTACAAAACTAGAAGGGGTAACTAAGACATTAAAAAATGTCAAACTTGCGGGCGGAGTGAAAGGAGTTTTTCATAACGGTTGCGGGGCTTACTGCACAGCAACTCTTGAGTGGAAAACTCAGGGTTTTATGTATACCGTCGCCATTAAGAACGGACGAGAATCTGATTTAATTTTAATAGGAAATTCTGCTATTAAAGCTGGGAAGCGTTAAGTTTGGCAGTCGGGGAGGCACAACTTCTATATGTAGGGTGCGTAAGGGCGCACCTTACTGTTATTTTATGATATATCTTAACTCGCACTCGCCCCTTACAAGATGCTATATTTTTTTTGCGCTTACCTACTTCGAGGGAAATCAGGATGAGGGGAAGATGGCTATTTGCGGCGATTTTTGCTGGTGTGGTGACTGCTTTTACGATCGCATTTTTGACACCCAACTCAGCGTTAGCAAGGACAGAACTCTCGATAACAGAAATCCACTGGTTTAATTTTTCCCCTAAAGATACCTGGCAACCGATACAATTTATTGTACCCGATCGCAACACGGCAAAATCTACCGGCGGCCGCAAGTTGCGGTTGTACGATGTTCATATTGCCAAGATGTTTGAGATTTCTCATTTTCTGTGCGATCGCGATCGGGCTTCTGAGGGTTACAATTGGTCTTATCAAGCGGAAAATGGCAATATTGAGATGGGACGCTTCAAAATTAGCTGCACTCTAGCCCGTTCCATAGCTCCAGCTTACGGATTAGGGAAATCAGAAATTACAGTGATTCGCCGCCACTTCAACCTGAAAAACGGCCGCCCTTCTATTGCTGCAGAAAAATATTCAATTCCCACTCTCAACATTGCTAAAAATAGAGTTTTGCAGTGGAGGGATTTTGTGCAAAAGTTTCCCCCAACCCCGGATAAATTAGCAAACCAAGCTAACAGTAGTTTTCCTGCAAGTAACATTTTTAGGCAAATCAAAGGTAAAACGCGAGTGCCTGTTTTTCTGCCGAATATACTTCCTTTATCTGACACTCAGCAAGTTGATTTTGATGTGCAAGCAGGTTCCTACGGTTACATTGTGGGAATGTATTTAGGCAAAGGCTGCCGCGCCGGAGCCTGTTATTTCGGCACAATCGAAGCTAAAAGAAACGAACCGTTTTCGCCTCCTTCGCAATTGCCGCAGGATACTTACAGAAGCATTGAATTGGCGGGCGGAATAAGGGGGATTTATTTCAATAATTGCGGTGCTTACTGCACTGCTTTTGTTGAGTGGCAAAGGCTGGGGGTGCTGTACCGAGTCACAAAGAAAAACGGACGGCAGCAAGAAGTTGTTCAGATAGCAAATTCTGCACTTCAAGCAGGGCAACGTTAAATTTGGCGGGTAAATGGAAAAGGTACGCGCGAGCGAAGTTCTCCCGTTCCCCGCAGGGGTTCCCGAAGGGTAGGGAATCGCCCTTTGGTCAACGAAGCTGCTACAAATAAATACGATCGCCCTTTTCCCCTCGCAACTACATTTCTCTCCCCAAATCCCGCAACCTTTGAGCTAATTCTTTCTCGCTGCTGTTGAGCTAACTGCTCAGGCAAACCAGGTTCATCCGGCTCGACCCTAGGTAAATCTTACATCGCCGGCAGCCTTTGCTTCGGAATGTCGATCGCCCCCGTGCCAGCGACGCCCAATGCAGGATGGGAAACATCATCAAGGCTAACTGCTACTGGCGGTCATACAATTTTAGATTTTAGATTTTAGATTTTAGATTGGCAATGGCTTATTCTGTAAAGGTTTGGAGCTTGCCTACCGTTGCATCCTTTTTTCAAACAGGCGGTCAAAATCTGGTATTTCTATTTTATCGCCCGAATTATCCCAACCAGCAATTAAAGTCCCCACCTGCGGTACGCTAGATCAGGTGAATATATTGGCTGATTTCAAGCTATCCTCCGATCGATCTTATGTCCCCAACCACATCTGCCCCTTCCCGAACCGTTCGCATCGGTTCCCGCAAAAGCCAACTCGCTCTCGTGCAAACCCACTGGGTGCAAGAACAGCTACAGAAACACTTCCCGGAACACACTTTTGAAGTCCACACCATGTCCACCCAAGGGGACATAATTCTTGATGTCGCCCTCGCTAAAATTGGCGATAAAGGACTTTTTACCAAAGAATTAGAAACGGGAATGATTAACAATGAAACGGACTTTGCCGTTCATTCCCTCAAAGATTTGCCTACCAATTTGCCCGAAGGTTTAATTTTAGGATGCGTCACCGAACGGGAAAATCCCGCTGACGCCTTGGTAGTTCACTCCAAGCACAAAGACAAGCAACTAGACACCCTCCCAGAAGGTGCAGTAATCGGCACTTCTTCCCTGCGGCGGCTAGCTCAATTGCGGCACCATTTCCCTCATTTTGAATTTAAAGATATTCGCGGCAATCTCAATACTCGACTGGCTAAATTAGATGAGGGCGGTTACGACGCAATTATTTTAGCAGTTGCCGGTCTCGAAAGATTGGGAATGGGCGATCGCATCCACCAAATTATCCCTGCTGAAATCTCCCTTCACGCCGTCGGACAAGGTGCTTTGGGCATCGAATGCCGCGCCGGAGATACAGAAATCATGGCAGTGATTAAAGCTCTCGAACACTCGGAAACCGCCCAAAGATGTTATGCCGAACGCGCATTTCTGCGGGAATTAGAAGGCGGCTGTCAAGTGCCCATAGGCGTCAATACCAAAATAGAAAACGGTCAATTAACCTTAACGGGAATGGTATCGAGTCTCGACGGCAAGCGATTCGTCAAAGATACTGTTTCCGGCGCTGCCGAGACTGCAGAACTGCTGGGAATTGACCTCGCTCACCGCCTGCGCCAACAGGGAGCTAGTGAAATTTTGGAGGAAATATTTGTCCAAGTTCAGCGCGGTTCCTAAACCCGATCGGCATCTATTTGTCAATGCTTTTAGACTAATCTAGAGATATCGCCTTTTGTAAAATAAAAATAACTGGCGGTTCGCTTTTGCTTTCACAGATACACTAGCAGTATGTTTGTAGATTTTTGATGGGATTTTAGATTAGACTTACGATCCCGACCTCAGAAACCCGGTTTGTTCTATATCTAGTCGTCAAACCAAGGATTTTCGCTGATTCCGGGTTTCTGAGCGTAAGTCCTATTAGAGTATAAAGTTGACCGTCGGTTTCAAAAACTTCTGACTAATTTAGGACGCTGCGCACGGGTGGAGGTTTCGATTTAGTACCCAAGATTTCTCCCATAAACCGATTTTTTTCGTAAGTCCTATAATTATCAATAGACCCATCCAAAATCTACAATCAAACATCCGAAATTAATCAGCAATCTATTTCAGAAAAAGGCAAAATATGAGCGCTAGGGAAACTCAAATAAAGCTGGAATTGAACAAAGTTCAGCAACTTTATCGCAAAATGCAGGCCGACCAAAAAGCTTTGCAGCAGCAATTGAAAGAGTTTAAAACTCAGGCAGGAAATTTTTCGGATGTAGTCGAGCAAGTCTTGCCGTCCGTAGTTTCAGTTTACGTCATGGATTGGGAGACACAAGAAGAGATTTCTTCAGGGAGTGGCTTCTTTGTATCGCCGGACGTAATTGTCACGAACTATCACGTGGTCGAAGATATTGCTGATGAAGATTACTTCTATGAAGAAGATGAAGTCGAACAGGTTTTAGTGGAAACTTACGACGGAAAATTGAGACTGGCAGAGGTGGTGTTTACCGGTAATGCGGAAGAAGATTTAGTGTTGCTCTTAATTAGCGATTTTACTTTCAACCCGGAAACAGGGGAACAAGTCGAATCTCCCCAGGAATATCCTCCCCTAGAGTTGTCTTTTGATGTGAAAGTGGGAGATACAGTAATTGCTGTGGGCAATCCTTTGGGGCAGTTTGCTTCAACTGTAACTCAAGGTATTATTAGTGCAATTCGCGAACCCGATGAGTATGAAGAAGGCGACGAAGAAGAAGATGATGTTGCTGAGGTGAAGGTGTTGCAAACTGATGCGGCGATTAATCCGGGAAATTCCGGCGGGCCGCTGATTAATATGGCCGGTCAAGTGGTTGGGGTGAATACGTGGGGATGGGAAGATGCTGATAATATTAATTTGGCGATCGCCTCGGAAGCTTTGGATGACTTTTTAGCTGGATTTGAAGAAAGTTTTGAGGAGGATTCTCAGAATTAGTCGGCAGTTGTCGGTAATATGTGATTCGGGCGATCGCCCTCGCTCGAAATAAGGGCGATCGTTCTTTTTTTACCGCAGATAAACGCAGATAGGATCAGAAAGATTGCCTGTTTTTTGCGAAAGATATCTTGCTATTTTAGATCGCAGATATATCGCCATTAATCCAAGTCTAAATGCAATTTAATAGCAGCATCTACCAACTGCATGATTTCCTCAGTTATACTTCCTACTGCGTCACTGTTGATTCGCTGTTGAGAAATTGTCCGCACTTGCTGTGCTTGCACTTTTGAAGGTTTGGACAAACCACTATCCTCTGGATTTAGCAATACCTCAAAAGGATAAATGCGAGTAACATTCGACGTAATCGGTAAAATCGTGACTGTATTTGCAGCACGGTTATTGGGATCATTGCTGACTATTAATATGGGACGGCGTTTATCCATCTCGGAACCCACCGCAGGGCTTAGGTTTGCATAAAAACTTTTACCACGTTTCATCTGTCAGTCCATCTGCAACTGTCGCGTCCCAATCCGGGTCATTTTCTAGAGATGCTTCTCGGTAGGCCGATTCTAGTTCCAAACGCTGCAATAACTTCAGTGCTACTTCTATTACTTGGGAGTCAGATTCGCATCCTTTGGCAATTTTGTAGCTTTCAATAAACTGTGCTAGCGATCGCGGTAAGGAAATCGATATTTGTTCAGCTTGGGTCATCTTAGCAATTGGTAATTACAAAGATTATTTTTAGATTATAGCACGGGCGATCGAGCCAAGTAAATTTTACTATTGACACAGCGAGATCCTGTCTCTTTAAAGATACAACGATGCTGTAATAATAATCGCTATAACTTTATTACTGGTACTGACCCAGAAACTGAACAGGAAGTAACTTTATTAGGACTTACGCATTTGGGCCGAAAAACCGGGTTTTTTTACCAAAATACTTCGTTGGAACATCGCAGATTTGGTAACAAACCCAGTTTCTGACCGCCCGTGCGTCCACGACTGTTCATGCAGCCTCGGTCAAAGTCCTGACACGCAAAACTTCATTAGACATCAACGGTTCAATTTGCGACTCAGCTAAGGTAATTACAGCTATAGTTTCACCTAAAGCATTAAAAACTTCGAGACTGTAGCCATCCTCATCGGGGTGGGGATGATGCTCAACAATAGTGGCAATATCTCCTCGACAGAGTTTGTACTTGGGTACATCTGTTCGTAATGCTACTCTTTTAAACAAGGGAAATTTCATTTTCATACCTCCTTATTGGGATATAGGGTAATAAACTTGGTTTTTTGGGATGGAAACTCAGTCATCCAAATAGTTACTACTGGCAGACCTCTTCCGTTAGGGCCAGTTAATATGCCACGAATTTCATACTTATTACCATAGCGCGTTTCTTCGGTTGGTGTTGCATCCAGAGGCAAAATTTGTTCTCTTAAGTCTTTTTCTAGTTGTTGCCAGTTATCTTGGGTATAGTTGGCTTGTGCAAGAAACCAAGATTTATCATCTTCTAATAAGAACTTGAGCAAATACTGAGTTATTTTTGCCTCAGCAATAATGGTATCATTAGGTAGTTTCACTTACTTAATTTTGTAAGATTAGTATGGTCAATTTAAAATTATATATTATTTAAAGATCGCTCGCACTTCCCATCCAGAAAGGCGATCGCTCTTTTTTGAAAGGGTATGAAAAGAGCGATCACACTTGAAAAGACAAGAACAATTGCACTCACCTACACCAGCAGATGAATTTAAACTGTCTAATCTTCAATAGGACAATATCAGTCTATCATTTTGAAAATGCGTGGGATGAGTTGGGTGGGGGCGGGTTTATCAAGATTATCGGTGAGTGGCAAAGATTTCGGCGAATGCGCCCCCACAGGTTCTACTAATTCATCAAGATTTCTTCCTTGTGAATGTAAAAGAACCTTCAGCCTTAGCTGATCCAGAACTATGGCTGCAAACCACTCGACCAGTTATTGTATTACGATCATTGCTAATAGTTCCTGTATGTTCACTTGTGAAACCTCCTTCTGTTGATCTGAGAGTAAATACCTTGCCTGATACTGTGCCACCTGCCGCAGATCCATATCCCTTGCTACCCGTAGTGCTTGACCATCCACCGAAATTACCGGGTATGCTGATACTCCGTCCTGACTGAACCATAGTAAATTCATTCGCTCCAGGTAAAGGAGGTGCGCCTATTGAACCAGGATGGCATCCTGGTTCTCGATCGGCTGTATAAAAAGGGTCTCTCTTCGCAGTCCAAGTTCCACTTAAGCTGTAGTATGGGCCATACTCCCTCCACTCACCGCGCCTATTCCATACGTCGTCTTTTGCTTGTCTCCAAACAACCTCGCATAAAGAATCTATCGAATCAAGTGGAGAATTATTAAAGTCTTCTGTCCGTTTCCAACTCCAATTTCCCCATCCATCGCACGCATAACCTGTAGGGTGTGTCACGCAGCAGCTGTCATGGTTTTCACCTCCTGGCGATACAAATGCCCTAACCTTACAGGTCTCATAGTTGTACTGGGGATTTAAATCATTACGGGGGAAGGGGATACCCCCTTCGCACTGATTTCCACTTGCCCCAAAGCATTTCTGATCATCTTGACTTGTGCCAACAGACGAAAAATCACATTTTCCAGTGATAAGACCTAATGCCTCGCCAGTGGCATTTTTAGTTGCTGAGTCAATGGCTCCATCAACATCATCAGGGGACGGAAAAGAAGGGGGACTTCCACCCACATCAGGGGGCGGTACCGAAGGGGGACCTCCACCGGGCGGAGGTGGAGGGGGGCTCCCTCCCGAATCAAAATCAGGACGCACCGGCTGATTCGGTCCCGGATCTTGAGGAAACGGCGGCGCTTGCGGATTACTCGCAGGCGGTACACTCGGTGCATCATCAAACTCCCCCGGAGCTCGCTGCACCAACCAATCCGAAATATTCCTTTCCACAGCAGGCGGAGTCGCCGCCACCACGCGATCGGACGAATTAACTAAATTCACCGTGCAAATAGTAGAATTAAAACTAAAAACCGTACAAAGTGCAGCCGATAAAGCCCGATTGACAATCGTACCAGGAGCCAGCAAAGCACTCATTAAAACCGCAATAAAACTGACAATACCAAGAGCCAAAAGACGAATACTACGCATAATTTACCTCAACTCACTGATTAAATAATGTTCCGATTAACCTTGTGAGGACGGGTTCACCAATAACCCTTGAAGATTACAGACAAAATAAATAAACCCGCCCCCACCCCGTGAAAGTGCGATCGCCCTCAAGCCCTAAAACGGCAAAATCCTCCGAATTCCCCTCTGAATCACATCCTTAACTATCTCTTTACCAAAATCTCCAAACCAACCCTGCGCCTCCCCAGGTTTTACCTCTTCCGCATCCGCATTTTCCGCAGGTTTCTCATCCACCTTCAAAGCAGATTTCTCCATCCCCACCTGCGACATCATCCCCACAAAAGTATTAATCGGAATCGCTGAATTAAACCCCGTTTTTACTTCTTCTTGCCTTCCCCCAGCCTCATTTTGCACTCGACCAACTGTATCTCCCTGTCCGTGAATGCCAATCACTCGGCCGCTAACATCAAAAACAGGCCCGCCGCTCATTCCCCGCCGCGTCACTGCGTCGTAACGCATCGTATATCCTTGATCGTTACTCGATCGCACATTAGTAACTTGCCCATTCGTAAACTGATATTCCCGTTCTTGACTTCCCACACCCGCAGGCAAAGGATACCCCGAAATATAAACCCCTGAACCGATCTCCGCTTCATCGGAATTACTAATCGGTGCAACTGAATATTCCTCGTCACTCTCAAACATCACAACTGCTAAATCCGGCCCGCTGTCATTATTCTGAAAACCTTTCACTTCCGTCACTTTATGCTCTTTCTTCTTAGGTGATTTCCCAGAAAGAATTTACCGATAGAGGTAGAATATAGTGTTGATGACTCAGGAGACAGAAGTAAGGATTTGGATACATTAGTCTCAACAGACTCAAAAACATCATTAACATCGTCGCAAATTGAAGACCTGCGACTGGCAGCATCGAAAATGAATGGAGTAGAAAAACGAAGTTTTCAGGCGGAAATGACCCTGAAATATTGCCAGGGGAGCGGAAGGTTGGCAGAAACAGTATTTGGCTGGGGGAGAAAAAATATAGAGGTAGGATTGGCAGAAAAACGAACTGGTATAGTCTGTGTAGGATTACAATCAGCCTTGAGTGGGGCAAAAAGCTGGGAACAGAAGCAACCTGAAGCGGCATTATCACTGCGCCACCTGGCAGAATCCCATTCTCAACAAGACCCGACATTTAAAACATCGTTAGCCTACACTCGGTTAACAGCAGCATCAGCGTTGCTACAACTCCAAGAGCAGGGATTTAGCCAGGAGCAATTACCATCTAAAAGTACAATGGCAAAGGTATTGAACCGCATGGGGTATCTTCTTCGCAAAGTAGTAAAAGCCAAACCTCAAAAAAAATTGCACAAACAGAGGATATCTTTAACAACATCGAAAAGTTTAATCAGCAAGTAACAAGCACCAAAATCAAACGAATAAGCATGGACTGCAAAGCCATTGTGAATATTGGAGAGTACTCTCGTGGGGGGAAAACTAGAGGGGATAATCAAGCTAACAACCATGATATGGGATGCACAGAAAAATATATTCCCTGTGGGATTGTGGACGAAGATAGTGGACAACTACACATTAACTTTGGTAGTTCCTATAAAACTAGCGATTTCATTGTTGATAGCCTGATTGAGTGGTGGGAAACAATTACACCAGAACAACGCATTCATACCGAACTGATCCAAATTAAAGTAGATAATGGTCCCGAAAGTAGCGGTATCCGAACTCAATTCTTAAATAGGATAGTTGAGTTTGTTGACCAGAGCAAAACACCAATTCAGTTGCTTTACTATCCTCCTTACCATAGTAAGTACAATCCCATAGAGCGTTGTTGGGGTATTCTTGAACAGCATTGGAATGGCAGCAAGCTCGTCGATGTTACCACCATGCTTTCATGGGCGAAAAGCATGACGTGGAAAGGTATACATCCCCTTTTAACTTTAAGCAAGACTGTTTACCAAAAAGGAATTTCTCTAACGAAGAAAGCCATGAAGCTACTTGAACCTAGATTGCAGCGACATCCGCTTTTGCCCAAATGGGATATCTTGATTCAACCTCTTTAGCTGGTAATTTCTTTTTCAGAAATCACCTTAGAAGTAACAATCACGTACTCGGAATTAGGATTGATCACCACATGATTCGCCGTCAACACCGTGTAAATCTTGCCTTTCTTAGCAATGATTACCCCTGAACCGCCTTTATCACTAGCTAGAGTATTATTAATTTGTACTGTAGTTGGAACGGCAATTCGAGCTACTTCTCTAGCCGTTTTTGCCATTGCGGGCTCACCGATCGCAATTGTTGCTACCGCTACCGTTCCGGCTATAATTCCCGGAAGGTAATTAGACCGATTAAAACCTAAATTCATAAACCTACTCCGTTGATAAGGTGAAACTAAATATCTTGCACTTTCTCACCGAACCGCCAGGGATTTTAATCCCTGTTTCAAAGCTGAAGTCAACTGAAGTGGACTAAATACCCCGCTTATTTCTGAGTCCGCGTAGGCGGACTTCGTTTGACAAGAAGCGATTTTAATCGCCGAGTGACTATTAGCCAGGGAATTCATTCCCTGGCGGATGGCGGGTAATTCATTCCCTGGCGGATGGCAGGTAATTCGACGATGAACTGTAAGGCGAAATAAACCGCAAATAGGTACTAATCGGAATTCCCCAACTAGAATTAACCATTTGCTCTAACATTCTCCCTGACGGTTCTGTTCCATCTTCAAACGCATACACTCCAAAATCTGGATCGCGATTTTTTACCCGCCCATTAATGCCAATTAATAACCCCTGACTGTTAAAAATTGGCCCGCCGCTCATCCCGACAGCAATATCGTTCGTGTAACCCAAACGATAGCCTTGAGCGAGTGATTTTGGCGGCAGCACTGATACAACGCCTTGAGTAAACCGAAATGCCCGAATTCCTTGCTCGAAAGTAGTAGTTGAACTACCTCCCCGATACATCGGAAATCCTGCGGCAAATACAGGTTCTCCTACTGTTAATAAATCAGTGCTAATTCTGGTTTCTTGATACTGAATGGAACTGCGAAATTGGACGATCGCCAGATCCGCATTTCCCAACTGCAACGGTGATCCCAAAAGCCGATACTTCTGGCCGTCGGGCGCAAGAATGGTATGCTGCGGGCTGAAAGCCACAACGTGCCAACTCGTCAGCACCGTATAAACTTGCCCCTGCCGCCGTACAATCGCTCCCGATCCAGAAGCATTCGGTGTTAAAATTCGCACCGTCATCAACCTCGCCAACCGCTCAATATTGGCACTTTGACTGTCAGCAACCCCATAATTAGCCATCACAGGTTGAGCGGCGATTCTTATTGGAAAAAGACTCGCCGCGATCGCACAAATTGCCACCATGCGTAGCAAATCAATCACCTTAAAGCTCCCGCATTCCACCGCCAGTGGGCTGTTGAGGTGCAGGCTGATTGTTAGCCGGTGCTGGCTGATTGTTAGCCGGCGCAGGAGGTGCTACAGAGTTACCGCCTTCCTCCCCTAACCGCGGGCGCGCGTCAATGTAAGGCATCGCATCGCTTTCAGACAGCGCAGGCGCACCCGCTTGCCCCTCGCGCAACCCCATGAATTGATACAATGTGCGAACCGCGTCTTGACCTGGTTTGAGTGTATAAATTAAGCCGTCGCAGCGTGAGTTGACTTGACTAGCGGTGCAAATCACTCGCTGTCCGTTCATGTAGCCAACTGTCACAAACTTTAGCTGTTTGTTCTGGCGGAAAGTTTCCAAGCGCCCGCTAACTTCGCGACAGCGCGTCATAGGATCGTAGCCAGAGTCGCGGAAGTAGTCGGAAACCCAGTTAATCCAAACCTCCCGTACCCCTTGGCGGTTTTGGTACACCGTGGCGGGTGAACCGGATGAAGCATCGCACATAAAGCCTGATGTTGATTGGCTTTGGCTGGGTTTAGGGCTCAAAGCTAGGCTGCCGATCGCGATCGCCCCCGTTAAGACAGTCAGAAATTGTCGTTTAATCTCACTTTTCATCAACTTTACCTCACATTACAAATTGTTTCCTAAAACAACAGGCTGGGGGAAGCGGCAAAAAGACACAAAGTTCTTTGCCACTTCCCCCAGCCCCGCGAAACTCACATTCGTCACAGACTAGGCGCAGTGACTTGATATTCAGAAGTTTTTAAGGTCAAATGCTGTCGATACTCACAACCGTACAGCTACAATAGAAACACAAATAGATACACTTGAGAAGTTCTCTCTATTGTTAATCATTATTGTAAATCCTTTTCAACTGCCTGTCAACGCCTCAATCAGAAATAAGTTTTTGGCTAGTAAAAGGTGGGGCGATCGCTATTTTTTTTACCGCACAGCGACGCGGATGGAAAAAGGGCGATCGCATTCTTGAGTAAACTGCGATCGCTCGCTACAGCAACTCAGATTTATACTTGTTTTTGGGCGCTGCGTTAATATTGTGCCGCTCGCCATTTAAACTTAATCTAGACTAACAATCTCAAGGAACACAAAAAAATAATGCGCATTTTATTTGTATCCGCCGAAGCAGCACCCCTCGCCAAAGTCGGCGGTATGGGCGATGTCGTCGGCGCTTTGCCTAAATTTCTGCGGCGCATGGGACATGATGTCCGCATCTTCATGCCCTACTACGGTTTCATCCCCGACAAAATGGACGTTCCCAAAAAACCTGTTTGGGATGGGGCGGCCATGTTCCAAAGCTTCTCCGTCTTTGAAACTGTTTTGCCGGGAACCGATGTACCTTTATACTTATTGCAACATCCATCTTTCTTGCCGCGCCGCGTTTACGGCGGTTTAGATGAAGATTGGAGGTTCACTTTCTTTGCCAATGCTGCGGCTGAATTTGCCTGGAATCACTGGAAGCCCCAAATTATCCACTGTCACGACTGGCATACCGGGATGATACCTGTTTGGATGAGCCAAGACCCCGATATCAGCACGGTTTTTACTATTCACAATTTAGCTTATCAAGGGCCGTGGCGCTGGCGTTTGGAGCAGATGACTTGGTGCCCTTGGTATATGCAAGGTCACAATACAATGGCTGCCGCAGTACAGTTTGCCGATCGAGTAAATACAGTTTCGCCGACTTACGCCGAGCAAATCAAAACCCCAGCTTACGGGGAAAGTTTGGAAGGTTTGCTGTCTTTCATCGGCGGCAAGGTTTCGGGCATTTTGAACGGAATTGATACAGAATCTTACAACCCAGAAACTGACAAGTACATCCATCAACAATTCAGTGCTGATACTATTGAAAAGCGCCCAGCTAACAAAATTGCCCTGCAAGAAGAAGTCGGTTTAGAAGTGAATAAAGGTGCCTTTTTAATGGGCATGGTGACGCGGCTGGTAGAACAGAAGGGATTGGATTTGATTATTCAAATGCTCGATCGCTTCATGGCTTATACCGACGCTCAATTTATTGTACTCGGAACGGGCGATCGCTACTACGAAACCCAACTCTGGCAAATGACAGCCCGCTATCCCGGTCGGATGTCCACCCAATTACTCTACAACGAAGCCCTCTCCCGTCGCGTTTACGCAGGCTGCGACACCTTCCTGATGCCCAGCCGTTTCGAGCCCTGCGGCATCAGCCAAATGCTTGCCCTCCGCTACGGGTGCGTGCCAATGGTTCGCCGTACAGGCGGTTTAGTGGATACGGTTTCCCACAACGATCCGATCAATAACACTGGTACAGGTTACTGTTTCGATCGCTACGAACCCCTCGACTTGTTCACCTGCATGATCAGAACTTGGGAAGGTTTCCGCTACAAAGATAAGTGGAAAGAACTGCAACAGCGCGGCATGAGAGAAGATTTTAGCTGGGATATTTCGGCCCGGAAATACGTCAAGTTGTACAGCGATATTTTGGGACTGCCGCCCGAAGAAACTGCACCGGAACCACAGCCAGAATTGATCGTTGGTAAAAGTTAATCTTAGTAACGTGCGTCATATCAATTCCGGCTGCACTCCTTATGATATAGAGGACACGGCAGTGCCGTGTCCCTACAATTGATCGTGGTAGGGACACGGCACTGCCGTGTCATCCGTTTATATCATTCCGATGCTAACGGAGTTGATATCAATCGGTGTTTGATTCAACTGAATCGAGAGGCGATCGGCTGACGCACCCTACAGCTTAGTAAGGTGCATCAGTCAATCGATTTTAGATTTTAGATTTTAGATTTTAGATTGAAGCATTGACCCCACGGATAAATTCGGGGGCTTGTATCCTGGATGCTTTCAGTCAGTTTTTGATTCAATTTAATCGATCGACTGACTACTGACTACTGACTACTGACTACTGACTACTGACAAATTAATCAACAAATAAATCGAGAGGTAAATGACCGTAAGTGCCAGTAACTCCACCTTCTGAGGAAGATTGACACGAAATCAAAACGCCCCGATAAGTTCCGATATAACCGTCAACATAATACGAACCCTTCAAAGTATTGAACTTAATATAAACCGAACCAGCAAAGGTCGAGACAGCATTGGGATCTAAAACAGCTTGATATCCCAAAGCTTTCAAATAAGCTTCTAAAGCTAAAAACCCCTCATCCGTCGAAGAAGCGCACACTCCCAACATTTGATAATCCGACAAACTTGCTACCAGCAAAATCGCTTGACGGAGTGCCTGTTTTTCCAGCGGCGATGCTACAGATTGCATATCCAGACAAGTGAAATCCTTGAGGATTTGCTGTGCTTCTTCAACAGTTAGGGTAGTCGGGTTTTGAGTAGACATGAATTGCTCTGATATTTCCCAAAATTACGATCGACACTCGGGTACTCGTCAACGAATTTCTGCCATTGCCACCCTCGATCGACGGCGGTTACACTTGCGCAAGTCCTGATTATAGCCCATTGTGGACTCTGGCAATCAATTCGGGCGATCGTCTTCGAGGGCTTCGCTAACGCCCGTAGCGCACAAAAAAGCTTGTAGTTTTTACCGATGTTTTCAAATTTAGATCAGTCCGCGTTTTTTCAGCTTTGCTAGCGCATCTTCGGCCGCATTTTTCTCAGCATCTTTTTTGCTTTTGCCTTTACCTTCTCCATAGAGTTTCTCTGCGACATAAACTTTAGCGAGAAATTCCGGCTTGTGGGGTGTGCCTCCTTCTTGGATGGTCACGTATTTGGGCGGAGTCGTGTCACCGTTGGCCTGTACCCATTCCTGAAAGCGATTTTTCGAGTCTACAGTCGATCGAGTTTCCACAACATTTTCGGGAACAGAATCAAACATTTGTCGCACAAAGTTGCGAACTTTGTCCATGTCTTGCGTGTCCAGATAGTAAGCGCCAATAAATGCTTCAAAAGTGCTGCTGAGCAAATTTGGGTTGGTAATCCCACCTTCTCGATAAGCTCCTTTTCCCAGCCGCATTTTTAAATCTAAATTAATTTCAGTAGCAAATCTGGCTAATTGTTTTTCATCTACTAATGCAGAACGCCGGCGAGTCAGTTGGTCTTCTCCCATTTCTGGGTGACGCTGATAGAGATATTCGCCGCTGAGAAAAGTCAGCAAAGCATCGCCGAGAAATTCTAAGCGTTCGTTGTCTTCTTCGCGGAATGTGGGGTTTTCGTTGACGTAGGAACGGTGGGTAAGTGCTTGGCGCAGCAGTTTTTCATTGGTGAATTCGGGTATGATAATTTTAAGTTCTTGTTTTTGGTTAGTTAATGGCATGGGAGTTTTGTAATGGTTATTGTTTTTGGAGTTGGGTGTTATTATGTGGACATGAAAGAGCCGCAGATAGCGGTTGGTTTGGAGAATCTAGTTTATCAAATAAACTGGATTTTTGCTATCTGCGGCGAGGTAAATTTTAACAGATATTTGACGGTTCTACTATTACCCCGTTAGTCCGTCAGTCCGCCAGGGGTTTTAACCCCTGGCTCATAGCTAAAGTCGTCTTAAGACGACTGAAGATTGTGTTTTTCAACTGTCAGTCAGTTGGTTAAAACCGACTTTAGCTATTAGACAGGGAATTAATTCCCTGGCAGGCTGTGTTGCTTCAAGCAGATAATGTATCTGCTTCAATTGATAACTTTTTTGGATTTTCAAGTTGCGGTTTCAATCCTGCACATAAACTAGACAATTCGTCTACATCATGAAAGTTATCCTCACCAACAAGGTTAATCAGTTTTTGGCTTGCACTTTTACGACGTGCAAAAACGATGACTGTTATACCCAAATCCTTCAAAACGGTGATTAAACCTGCAAAGTCCCGATCTCCTAAGACTAGGATAATTATGTCCAGAGAAGGCTTCATTGCCACTCGTTTGATACAGTCAAACACCAATTGTTTATCTAGACTGTTTTCCCCTGAATCGACAACAACGCCTGGACAACCCAGCTTTTCTAGCCGATTTTTGTCGTTAACTTGATTTTTGTGCTGCGGGTTATAGTAAATTTTAGGCGGTTCTAAACGTCCTTTTGATTGGGCAAAAGCAAGCAGTAGTTCAGCTTGATTTTGGTTTAAGTGGACGTTCTGAGTATCCCAAAACATAGCACCTCGCTGAGACTGGCTTTGTTGTTTGCCAATTACTGAATGATTGTCCGTCATTTGATTATGTCCTACAAAGAGGTTGACTGGACAGCCTCGACATATCGCGCCTCTAGCATTAAGGGAGTTTTGTCTATGGGTTTGCTCAAAAAAGAACATCTCCGCGCAAGACAATCTTTTACCACAAAACACTTTGATTTTGTAGGGATTTGATTAGCGTCTTAGCTACAGGGTTTACAGAACGGGGACGAGCTTAGTAGCAGCCCGTTGAAGGGAAATGGAACTCAATAATGTTTCGATTTTCTCAAGCTTGTCTCAAGTTGTTAAAACGACATTAGACTCACATTCCGCGAAGGGAAATGGAACTCAATAATGTTTCGATTTTCTCAAACTTGTATCAACTTGTTAAAACGACATTAGACTTACTTTCCGCTCAACGGGGTGCTAGAAACTTGCCCCAGTTTTATAAACCGTGTAGCTAAGACGACTCAATCAACATTCCTTCATTTTGAATGCGATATTTAGTTTTAGCTGTGCTTTTAGGGTAGCATTCTAATTATTGGATGTCAAGTATTAACTAAAGATAATTGTCTTATATCCTTAGACATCTCACCAAGGTTTTCGCCAATTTGACACCGATCGACCGTTCCCACATAAAAAACCCTCTCCCCCTCCCCCGATCGCCCCTCTCCCTGCGGGCCCATCCCGCTTATCTCCGGCATTAGAACAGTAAATGTAAAAATATGTTGCAAACTTTGTACTGCTGTGTTAAGTTTAGTTACAGAAGGTTGAAATTAAACGA
Source organism: Microcoleus sp. S28C3 (assembly GCF_036700785.1). NCBI lineage: Bacteria > Bacillati > Cyanobacteriota > Cyanophyceae > Oscillatoriales > Microcoleaceae > Microcoleus > Microcoleus sp. S28C3. The sequence goes on from NZ_JAUBPO010000085.1 coordinate 22,073, forward strand.
GGTTTCTGGTCATGGAAAACAAAGACGCAAAAGTTGGCTTCACTGAGTTTGCTGAAACCTGGAACGGCCGTTTGGCAATGTTGGGCTTCGTTATCGGTCTAGCTACCGAATTCCTCACCGGTCAAGGCATTCTCTCTCAAGTCGGTTTGATGTAATCAGCTCTTCTGCATACAATAGCTGAAATTCAGTCGGGCGATCGACCCCATCACAATTGCAAAAGCCCCCCCGCTCATAAGTCCCCTTCACTTCACACGGAAGGGGGCTTTTGCATTTTCTCTCAAAAAATCCCACAGATGGCAGAATCAAAAATCTTTTCCGTCTCGATATTTATCGCGAGACTAACTCCAGCAAACTAAGCAATTCCTACCGAATCCAACATCCTCATTTTAGGAGTCAAAGCAGGAAGCTTCACCAAACCGTCCCGTTTGTGAGTCCGCGCGCTGTTACCTAAAATCATCTCCGACAAATCCGGCATTTCCTGCCAGCAGTGCGAGCAAAACCAATAAACGCGATTGTGGCGAGCGTGGCGGAGCAATTGAGAGGAGCAACAAGGGCAACTATTCATGAGATTTTAAACCTTTTTTAAGATATGGAGCGATAACCAATTCATTACAGATATTGACGAATGTCGGTGCATCACAACTTCATACACAACAAGAAAAAATCTCTTTTCAATCACAACTTTGAGCGTCTCGCAAGTAGCATTTTTGGAAACCGAACAGCAACACCACTATCAGAAGCTGAACATTCCAAGGGGCCCAAGAGAAACCCCAAAGAAAACAACCAAGTCCGGCTAAAGCCACAAGAACAAAAATATCTTGAGATGTTTGCCAGTAAATCCCGACTGCCACCAGAGAAACTATCAGTAGCAAAATGTAAGCTGAGGGCATAGTCGTCTTCTCCCAATGTATCTGCCACCAGTCAGGATCGCTCCCTGACCATGTGCTTAAACTTAAAACTAAAACCTGAAGAACTTATGAAGACGAGAAAGTTGTCACAAAAAGTAAAATACTCCTGCCAGCTTATATTTTTATCAGAAACCAGCAGGAATATTGAGTTCATGGCTGAGGTCGAATCCGGTTAAATGAACGCACTAGAAATAGGGATTTAGGCCTAGTCTATTGGTATCAATTTCACCGCAAGGAAGGCAGGCGTTTCAACCCTGCCTTCCTTGCGGTTTTTAGTCTTAAACTGACTGGACGAAAGGCACAGAGCCTAAGTCCTTACACTTATGCTGTACGATCGCCCGGATTCAATCTGAAGCACAATACCAAAGAAACCAAGTTTTTTTAACTTTCTTTGCGTGCAAGACTAATGCTTGAAAAACTGCACAATTCAATGCGCGCGATCGATCTATTTTTGCTCCCAGCCCAAAGCTTCAGCGACCTGAGCCGCCAAAAACATCGGTTCAAAAGGCTTAGCAATCACGCTCACAACCCCCAAATCCGCGAACATCCGCCTGTCCCCAGCGAGAGCTTTAGCCGTCAATAAAATTACCGGAATGTGCTGCGTAGCATTATTAGCTTGTAACTGTAAAAAAGTAGTAGGCCCGTCTTGGTCGGGCATCATCACGTCCAATAAAATAGCATCAGGCTGTTCGGCAAGAGCCTTAGCAACACCCTCGCGGCCAGAACTCGCAGTCAGGACTTCCCAGCCCCCCACTACCTCAAGACTGACTTGAGCCACTTCCCGAATATCTTCCGCATCGTCAATAACCAAGATGCGCTTGGCAGTCAATATTAACATTTTTTTAGAAATGAGAACTGATCGTAGACTAGAGGCGAAATGTGAATTTTTTGTAAAACAAATTATCTTACCAGATCAGACTTTACAGTAAATTTTCAAAACTGTATAGCAGGTGTTGAAGGCTATAGCGGCGAAGCTGAGCGGGTAAAAAGAAAGAAGAAAGAAGACCGAAGTTGTAATCTACCGCCAGGTTTTCAACAATTAAGAACATCCTAACCGTCCGGCGCGGTTGCTGTAAAATCTCTCCCCCAAAAAAAGCCGTTTTTCGACCTCAAATCGCGGTTTTTGCTCGCAGTCCCCGAACGACAGAAAAGGCTGAGATTGTTAGTCGGTGACCGAAAGCATCCAGGATACAAGCCCCCGTATTCATCCGTGGAGAAATAAAAAACCTGTATCCGATAAACCAGCCCCCGAATTTATCCGTGGGGTCAATGCTTCAATCTAAAATCTAAAATCTAAAATCTAAAATCGATTGACTCGATCGAACAATCTGCACAAAATCAGTAACTTTGGATACACCTGCGTAGAAATTAACTTTCCGTTGCAAGCGCCTCCCTTGGAACTGGCAGACTTAAGAAAAAAGTGCTGCCCTCCCCCAAAACGCTCTCCACCCACATCCGGCCCCCGTGCTGCTGCACTATACTGCGACATATAGCCAGCCCCAAACCAGTACCTCCCTTCTGGCGAGAATCAGAAGCATCAACCTGTTGAAACCGTTCAAAGACCATCTCCAGCTTGTCTGCCGGAATACCCCGCCCTTGGTCTTTCACAGCAATCAGGATGTACGACGATCTCGATACTGTCAAGTGCGGATGGGCGAGGGCAGCCTCAGCAGACAACAAAGACGGAGACGACACCGACTTCAACCCAGCTTTTTCTGCCAAATCCCGATTGTGGATCAACTCCCCGCTCAGCCAAACCGTAGCCCCGGAGGGAGAAAATTTGATAGCATTACTGAGCAAATTTGTCAAGGCTTGAATTAGCCGATCGGGAACAGCTTGCAATTGCGCCCCCACAGGCCTCACCGACAGAGTAACTCCCGCCTCCTGAGCCATTCCTTGCATCTCGTCGGCCGCCTGCCGCATCAGCTCAGCGACATTGCAAGTTTGTTTGATGGCAGTGCTGTAATTCGACTCCATCCGCTCTAAATCCAAGATGTCGTTGACCAAGCGCACCAAGCGTTCAGTGTTAGTGACAGCAATCTCCAGCATCCGCTTGGCTTTGTGGGGGTAAACGTCAAGCAGGCCGCTGTTGAGAAGGCCGAGGGCGCCGTGAATCGAAGTCATGGGCGTCCGCAGTTCGTGGCTGACAACAGAGATGAATTCATCTTTCATGCGCTCGACGGCAAGCCGCTCAGTGATATCCTTAAAAGTCACCACAGCTCCAATAATTTCGCCTTGTTCTCGCATCGGAGCAACAACGTACTCAACCGGAAAACTGCTACCGTCTCGCCGCCAAAAAATCTCATCCGTGACGCGCCGCGCCTCTCCGTCTTCCAAGGTCGCTAAAATTTGAGAACTTACCCGGTTTGGCAGCAGTTTGGCCGGGGCTGGCGGTGCGGCGCAGCCTGGGGCAATTTCAGCGCCTGAATTAATTTCTGTTGCAGGTGACAGTTGCTCGATCGCCCTTGAGGATTCTTCCTGTGAACGGTGTAAGCTTTCATAGAGCGGTCGATCGATCAATTGCTTCAATTCGCAGCCGGCCATTCTCACCGCCGCAGGATTGACAAAAGTTACTTTTCCATGTCTGTTCAACCCGCAAATTCCTTCTCCTGCGGAGAACAAAATCATTTCTGTTTGGTGGCGGAGTTGTTCAAAGGCTTTTTCGACTCGCTTGCTGTCGCTGATGTCGCGAGAGATTGTTGAAACGCCGGTTACCGCTCCTGTGGCGTCTTTAATCGGAGAAATCGTCAGGGACACATCTATCTGTTGGCCGTCTTTCCGCAAGTGCACGGTTTCGTAATGGTCGATGCTGGCTCCCGCCCTAATATGTTCCAGAATTTGGGGAATTTCCTTGGGGCGTTCGGGTATTGCTAACATCTCGATCGACTGCCCCTTGATTTCCGCCGCACAGTAGCCGTAAATCTTCTCTGCTCCTGCGTTCCAGCTCTGAATTGTCCCGGCGAGGGTTTTGCTGATTATACCGTCGTCGGAAGACTCGACAATCGACGCTAAGCGCACGAGTTCGTCTCTAGCTTGCTTGTATTCCGTGATGTCGCGGCCCAAAATCACGATACTTTTGCGTCTGCCGTCGGGGTGAAATACGGGTACTTTAATCACGTCGTAGATTTTCACAGTACCGTCCGATCGGAGAATCACTTCTTCTCCCCTAGAAAGCTTACCTTTTGCCCACGCTTCTCTATCGCTGACCTCGCACGCCTGTAGGGCCTCGCGGTAAAAAGTGCTGAGTTCTCCTAGCTGAAAATCTTTAAGGCCGCGGTAGTCTATTTTTTCTAGCTCGAACACTTCCAATATCGCTTGATTTGCCTCCTGCCACCTGCCCTCACCATCTTTGAAGCAGACAATATCTGGCATGGCATTCATCAGCAAGTCGAGATAGGAGTTTTCTCGCCCTGCAGCTTCTACCTCCGCCCGCTTGGCGATTTCCCGTTGCAGGTTTTCGTTTGCCGTTTGCAGCGAGTCGATTAACAAACTTTCTTTAAAAGTTCTTTCTTTAATTACTTCTTGAAGTCTGTGGAGTTCTAGCGACAGCCGCCTGCGGGCTAACAAATTTTCTACCCGCAAGTGCAGTTGGGCGGCATCGAGGGGAGTTGCTATCAAATCGTCAATTCTGCCATCGAGTTGTTTTGCCGGCAGCGAAAATTGCTTAGAAAGATCAGGCGTTTGGGATTTACTAAGGAGCAAAAACGGTAAAAATATCGGCTCGGCGGCAGCTTTTAATGCTTCTATCAGCGGCCCGATGCGATCGAAAGAGGCCTCGTCGAGAATGCACAAGTCAAAAGGGATTTGGGGAAAGGTAAATTCGGAGTTGGGATCTAAAGCGCGATCGAGTACGATCACCTCATGCTCGGTGTTGAGGTGGGCGATCGGCAAATTAGGTTGTTGGTGGCGATCGACCAAGAGTAAAATGCAGCTCATTAGTTTGTTGATTTCCCCATGACTAATGATATGATGATCCGGTAAATTAACCATTATACGGTTTGTCTTGACGAATCCTTTCCTCTTTGCAATCAGGACTCAAGCCCTCACTACAAACAAATTTTATAGCTATACAACGACTGGATGCGAGCGTAATGATGAAAGCATTAGGCAGCAAGATCCGAATCTCCCTGTCAAGAAAAGTTGATAATTATTGAATTGTTTTTTCCTTCACAAAATGACTAATGAGTGTTGACTAATTCAGTTGGGGGGGGCGGGTTTATATTTAGTATTTGGCTTTGCAGTGCTATTTTGCTGGTGAAACCCGCCCCTACAGACTAATGACCTAATGACTGATGACTAATTACTTTTTACGGCATTCCGATCGCAATCAAAGCATCTTCCGGCATACAGGTAGAGTAACGCTCCCCTTCCGATAAAACCGCAATCAGCCTCATCTGCCAGTCGGGCATAATCTGCAAATCCGCCCAGGGCACTGCTATCTCCAAACATTTATCCAATCCCACTTGGGCCCGGCTGAGGCGGGGCTGCCACTCATCGCCATCTCCTGCTTCGTGAAACGCAATCGATTTCGTGAGCAAATTAATCTCTAACTGATGGTGGAATCGATAGTTTAGCGGTGCTTCGTCGGGCAAATCAGACAGCGGAATCAGACTGTTTTTCATCGTGCGATCGGGATAAAACCAGAACAAATTTAACTCTGGAGGGCAATCAATTCCCGGCCGCACCCCTGCCTTGAAGTCGGCGCGAATGTAAAAATTCAAGTGGTCAACCCCGTACCAAAGCCGCTGAATTGCCGAACTCCGGTGCATCGTACCCCTTGCTCCCCCAACTTCAATCCGGCCGGCTTTGTCCCAATCCTGTTCGTTGCCGATACCGTCAATCACCGGGTGAATAAAGCTCAGCGGCTGGTGGTCGCCTTGAACCTCGTGCACCTCTACTTGCCGGCGCACTTCCGGGGGTACGGGTTCGCCGAGAGCTTCGTAAATCCCCGCTACGTGTTCGCGAAATAGCTGGTCGAACATGGCATCTTGGTTCGATGTGTGGCCTTCGCCAAACCACCAGAACCAGTCGGAACCTTCGGCAGCGTAAAGCGCTTCCCAAGCTTCTGGGTTGCTTTCTTCTGTGGCCTCTGGATGGTTTGCCAGCATTTGTCTGGCGGGCCCTAATATGTCCCAAGCGCGATTTTTCGCGGGATCGCCGATCCAAGTTGTGAGAGAACCGTCCACCCAAGAACCGGTGTGCAGTTGGGCTGCGGGAATTGTTTCGGTTGCTGGGAATTTGTCGAGAAATTCCGAGACTGTGACTAATTTGATATCTGGATTGTCGCTGAGAGTTTGATATAGAGATTCCAAGAAGGGTTTGCCGTCTTGGGGATAGAATTCCCAGCAATTTTCGCCGTCTAGGGCGATCGTAACTAACCAGGGATTTTCTAAAGCTGTTTGGCCGTCGGACTGTCGGTGTTTGAGAGTTTTGCCGATCGCTTCTAAGTGCCCCACTAAATCTGATGCTGCTTTTTTCGGTTCCATCGAACCGTAAGTAAACCCGATCAAGTCGGACAATCTGTGGTCTCTAAATACTATGGCTAAATCGCCGTCAGGAGTTTCTAAACGGTAAGGGCGATATAACAATTCTGGTTCGCCGACATTCCCTGCCGCGTCGCGGTTAAAAAAGTGTTTAATTGTCCACCCCAATACTGCTTCGTCCGAGACTATCCATTTAAAGCCTTGTTTGGCAATGTAGGGCAAAATTTCCGGGCTGACTGCTTGTTCCGACGGCCACAAACCGCGCGGTTGGCAATCAAACCGGTCTTCATACATTTCCCAGGCTTTTCTCAGGTGTCGGGGAATATCTTCTTCCCACTGAAACCGGTGTTGTGGCAGCGTCATGTTGGGAATGGCTATGCGGCCGCCGTTGGTGTCGGCAAGCAGCGGTAAAATCGGGTGCGTGTAGGGGGTTGTGGAGACTTCCAACTGTCCCTCAGCTTGCATTTTACGGTGCTGGGGAATGATGCGAGCGAGGATTTCTTTTTGTTTTGAGTAGATGTTTTTTCTGTCGGTCAAACTAAAATTTTGTCCTTGTTTCAGCCACCCTGCAATCTCGGGGTCGTCCCAAAACATCGGGTCAATCCAAGCTAAATTGTGCCACGCCAGCAAGTCGCTAAAATCCTGCAATTTCCAGTTTGTCAAACACCACTGAATGCCTTTTTCCTGCCGCTGAGTGTAGAGTTGAGCGTAGCGGGGATGCGGCTGAATCAGAGTGTGGTAATTGGCGTCAAAAAAGTGTTCTAAAATGAACTCTTGTTCTGGGAGGGTTAAAATTTCTGCTGACTTTAATGTCACCGTCAAGTAAGGGTCTAATGCTCTGTCTGCGATGCAGTCTTCTATCTGCAAAATCAAGGAGGGAACCAGGTTTACGGTTTGATGCAGTTTGGGATATTTTGCCAGAAGGAGAACTAAATCCAAGTAGTCTTTGACTCCGTGCAAGCGCACCCAAGGCAGTCGGTACTGAGCTGCTGCTGTGCTAGCTGATACTCGGGATTTGTACAGCGGTTGGTGTTGGTGCCAAATGAAGGCTACATAAAGAGGGTGAGACATTGAATTGTGTAATTGGTAATTGGTAATTGGTAATTGGTAATTGGTAATTGGTAATTGAATTTGGTAATTGGTAATTGAATTTGGTAATTGGTAACAGTCAACTGGTAATTGGTAACAGTCAACTGTCAACCGTCAACTGCCAACTGCCAATTACCAACTGACTAATTACATTACCTGTTCGACTTCGGCAATTTCTGGGATGGCCTCGCGCAGGCGGCGTTCAATGCCCATTCTCAGAGTCATTGTGGAACTTGGGCAAGAGCCGCAAGCTCCTTGCAGTCTCAGGTGTACGACTGGGCCGTCGATTTCTACGAGCTCGACGTTGCCGCCATCTGATATCAGGTAGGGCCGCATTTCATCGAGAACTGTTTCGACGTTATCTTTCGTTAGTGCTAGTGTCATATTTCGCCTCTGTGATGATTTCTTGCAGTTGATTTTGTTCGATTTGACTCAAGGGCAGCATTCTCAACCGCGCAGGATTTAAGCAACCGGGTTTCTTGACAAAAGACTTGCGCACTCAGGTGAGCTGGCTGCAGGAAACCCGGTTTCTGTCACGCTGATGCTAGATCTGAATTCGGTCTCTGGTTCGATCGTAGCGTTACTTGCTGCCAAATCAAGTTGATTCTGATAGGTTAACCAAAAAAACCCGTTTTATTTAATAAATTGGGTTTTCGATCGCGCTACACTACTGCTGGTTCTAGCAGTTTGACGTTGGAGTAGTTGAACTCGGTTGTTGTCAGTTGACCTTTTTCTTTCGATCGAACTACTTGCTTTGTCATGACATAATAGTCGCCTATCTTGTCAAAGGTATCTTCAAATTCGAGTTCTCTGATGATTTCGTCTGTTTGGGGGTTGCGGAAAACGGCATCGTAGTGAGTCGCCAAAGAACCTTCGGGTGTTTCTAAGCTTTTGTGCGTGTCAATTACGAAAGCCATGCGGCCCATCACCCGGCTGACTTGACAAATTGAAAGACCTCGGATTTTATAGTTAGAACCCATTGAGTCGCCTTGCACTAAAATATCCACAGCGTCGGTGCTGTCCTTCTCGCCCAAGGTGAAGCTATTTTTGCCGTGAGATTTTTCAAATGTCGAGCGTTTGCGGTGGGTGACAATATCGCGCATTTGGGTGTAGACGCTTTGCTGCACTTCCTCGTCTTCAATGCCGCTGACTTCCACGCTCATGTCGGGTTTGATGGAAACATGACCCGTGTATACTTCCTCGCCCTGTTTGAGTTCAATATCGGCACTGTAACCGGGAAAATTAGCATCCCAGGTGTAGCGGTGTTCGTAAGCAGCGCGAAACAAATCGCGAGCGTTGGCTTGCTCTGTCATAAATCCCTCTTTCTCTTGACACCCATCTAGTTTAGCTTAACCGCGAGAACCCCCACATTCACTGGATAGGGGAGTTACCCGCACTCCTGGCGAGCACTTCTTGGGGGTGCTGCTGGGCAGGTAATTCGATCGCAACAAGAATTTACTTTTTCTATCGGTTGCTATGATCTGAAAATAAAGTCACAAAATGCCTGGTTATTGAGATCGCGATCGGTCGATCGCCAGACAGCAATCTTAGTTATCGGTTATTTTAAAAAAACTTGTGTCCGCTTTTTAGGGGTTGCACCTGTGGCAACTCTCAGATTCCCCCATTAATAAAATGCTAGAAACAGTCTACAAACATTTAGAAACATTGCAGAAACAAGCTAGCGAATTGCCACCACCGCAACAGGCAATTTTAACAAAAACTCTGGAAGAATTATCAAATTCTTTGCAGGAAATAGCAGCCAGCCGCCTGTTTGAAAGCGCGAGATATAACGAAGCAAAGCTGGTTGAAATTGAAAAAAATAATCGCCTCTTGGAACGCACTGTCGCCCAGCAAGCATCGCAAATCAGACAGCTACAGGAGCAGTTGGCAAAACAAATCAGCCAGCACCGCAGGGACAATCAAGGATTAATTAAAAGCGAAGCAAAACTGCAAGCTCTGCTGCGCAATTCTCCGGATCTAATTAGCATTGTCGGCTCCGACGGGCGAGTTCGATACCACAGCGGAGCTTTACAGCGCCTTTTGGGTTACAACCTAGAAGAAAGAATTGGCAATTTTCACGGCGAGTTAATCCATCCAGACGATTTACTGGCTTGGCAGGCGTATTTTGGCAATTTGTTAGAAGCTCCCGCAATTGCTGGACAGATCGAATATCGGATACGCCACGCTGACGGTTATTGGCTCTACATCGAGTCGATAGGTAACAGTTTGGTTTCCGATTCTAGCGTGCAGGGAGTTATCATTAATTCGCGGGAAATAGGGGAACGCAAGCAAGCAGAAATGGCAGTCCGGGAGTCGGAACTGCACTACAGAGTTATGTCGCAAATTACTTCGGATTTTGCCTATTCTTTTAAGGCACTGCCAGACGGCAAGTTCGCCTGCGAGTGGGCGACAGAAGCTTTTGAGCGCTGCGCCGGTCTCGTTCCTGAAGAATTAGAATCGTTTGGTTGGTGGAACTCCGAGATCGTTCATCCCGACGACCGGGAAATATTAATTAAACAATTAGAATGCTGTAGTTTCAGTCGCACGGGAGCCAACGAGTATCGCATTATTAATCAAAAAGGCGAGGTGCGCTGGGTGCGGGACTACTGGCAAGTGGTGTGGGACAAAACTGCTGAACGGGTTGTCCGTTTGTGGGGCGCTTGTCAGGAAATTACCGATCGCAAGCAAGTAGAATTGAAACTGCAACTCGTTAACCAAGTTTTGCAAGCGCAGATAGCATCGGCGCCGCTGGCGATTAACTGTACCAGCAATGACGGCAATACCGTTGTTTGGAACCGCGCCGCCGAAATTTTTTTTGGCTGGACTGCGGCTGAGGTTTTAGGGAAACCTTTACCGAATATTCCTGGAGGCCAAAAGCAAGATTTTTACGCGCTGCTGAAGTCTGCGTCTAATGGCCAACCGCAAAACGGTTTGGAAGTATCTTTGTTGAAAAAAGATGGTAGATCGATCGATGTTTGGCTTTGGACAGCTCCCGTGCGAGATCCAGGCGGCCAGACTGTCGGCAGTATCAACATATTTTCCGATCTTTCAGAACGCAAGCGCATAGAGGAAGAGCGCCAAAAACTAGCAGCGATGAAAGATATCGAGGAACCTTTTTGGGCGCGCTATGTCAGCCCTCCAAAAACTCCTAAAAAAAAGGGCGAACGCTAATCTTATCAAGCACAAGTTAAGAGCATGGAAAGTGTGAAACAGCAATCTTTTGCTGGCGATCTAATTTCCGGTAAAATAACCTATTCGATGCAGGGTAAGCTCATCTAATTTGGTATAAATTGTACTTGACAAAAAAACAACTATAGAAAACGTGGTATTCACGTAT
>NZ_JAUBPO010000001.1:0-169748 GCF_036700785.1 Microcoleus sp. S28C3
AATACGTGAATACCACGTTTTCTATAGTTGTTTTTTTGTCAAGTACAATTTATACCAAATTAGATGAGCTTACCCTGCCTCTGCTTTGAGATTCGCATCGTCAGCAATAATGACTCTCAGACCTTTGCCGTTAATAGCTTTGGCTTCGATCGAGCTTTGACCGGGAAAGTTTTGATTCCTCTCAGTAGCAGCGATTAATCCTAAATTAACTTCGGTTTGGGCTTGGGCAACGCCGCGCAAAAGTTCTTTTGCCGAATCAGCATTAACGGCAGAACCTGACTGATTTTTCAGGATTGGAACGGCAACAGCAATTGTGTAATAATCAGCATTTTTGTTTTTCAAAAAAGCATTGTTCATGTAAATTAAAGTTTCTGGATCGATGCTGTCTTCTTCGTTCCAGGATTTTTTGAATAAATCAAAAGCAGATTGATAATTTGATTTAGCAAACTCCTCAACTCCCTTTTGCTTTAACCGAGGTGAAGAAGTTTTGACGAGGATTTCTTCGCCGCAACTCAAAGCATCTCCCTGGATTAAAGGACAAGTTTTAGGTGTAATTGTGTGTAAAAAAATAGGGGCTGCCAGTCCCGCTGTCATTCCCGCAACTGCCAATGGTAACAAGCTAAAGATCGATCGAGAAAACAGCCTGCGTTTCGGCGGTGGTGAGTGCAACGCTGTTAGCGAACTCAAATCCTGCAACACTTCAGCAACAGATTGGTAGCGGTCGTTAAAGTGGTAGCGCACCATCTTATTTAAAACTTTTTCCAGTTGGTCGCTAATTTGTACCATCGGGCGATCGTCACTTGAGTAGCGCCAGATGAGTTCGCCAGTTTTTTTATCATTAAAAAAGTCTTCAATATCTAACCCTGCGATCGCTTGAATGCCGATGATTCCCGCAGCATAGATATCGCTGTTCAATCTGGGCTGATTTTTCCACTGTTCGGCTGGCATATAACCGTCTGTACCAACCGCGCGAGTTTGAGTTATTTGACCGTTCTCGATCGGCAAAGTGCCGATCGCTTTTACTGCCCCAAAGTCAATTAACACAATTTTGCCGTCAAGCTTGCGCCGGATTAAGTTTGACGGTTTCAGATCGCGGTGAATAATACCTTGAGAGTGGACGCAATCTAAAACTGACAAAATATCTTGCAATAAATCAATAACTTCTGACTCCTGAAACTGCCTGAGAGATGCGAGTTCTTTGTTGAGCGGATTTCCTTCGATGTATTCTTGAATTAAGTAAAATTTTCCATTTTCCAGAAAGCGATCGATCAACTTGGGAATCTGCGGACACTTATCGAGATACTTCAGAGTTTTAGCTTCTTTTTCAAATTGGTGCTGTGCTTCCTCCAACAGCCGCCCATCGTTAGATTCAGGAGGCGGAATTTCCTTGACGACGCACACGGGATTTCCAGGGCTGCCCAAAGCGTCGTTAGCCGTATAGGTTCTGGCAAACCCTCCCTCACCTAATTGACCGATTATTTGGTAGCGATCGCGCAGAATATCCCCTGGCTGTAGGCACATAGATTCTCCCATTCACCGACTCGATCTGTTAGTTAATATTGATTTTGCCGCATATTTGGTTACTCTCTATGAAGATTTGGGCGAAATCAAGACTTGCGTTGCCAATTTTATGAAATTGGCAACGCAAGTCTACTCTTTGCAACATATTTTTACACATATGAATTTTATGAACTCAAGGTTATAAATTTTATGAAATCAATCCAATGAATATATGAATTGACTTTCTAAGTCGCTTATTTAATCATGTTGACATCCGAGATTTTACGGAGAAAATATTTTATGGCTTTACAAACAGATCCATCAGGAGTACCCCGATTAATTGGCGAAAACACCTCCGAATACAGTGACTTACGGTTCGGAAGTGTCGGTATTTCCTCTGGGGGAGTTTTGATGCTGGGAGGTGACGATACAGTCGATGGCGCACAAACCAACGATTTGATCTTTGGCAATGAAGGGGAAGATATTCTCAGAGGGAATTTTGGTAACGATTCTTTATTGGGGGGAAAAGGGAAAGACGCAATATTGGGAGGGGACGGAAATGACTCTATCAACGGCGGTCAAGATGGAGATGTGATTTTTGGTGATGGTGGAAATGATATTTTAGTAGGCGGTAAAGGCAATGATTTTTTAGTTAGCGGTAGCGGAAATGACACTCTAGTGGGAGGTGTTGGTCGAGACTTTTTAGCAGGTTTTGATGATAATAATTACCTCAAAATCGGGGGCAGCAACTTGTACGTCCTCCAAGCAGAACCCGGAGTTACAGATGTCAATAATGCCGATATCATTGTAAATTTCCGACCTGCTTTCGATAAAATTGGATTAGCAGACGGTTTGACGATTAACGATGTAGTTTTGGAAAGCTTGACAAATGTGTCCATTACAGTACAGTTTGAATTTCCGCAAGCTGCGGGCTCTTTTATCCCGCCAGATCAATTAAGACCCCTATCGGCCGTGACTTCAGGGACTGCGATCAAACTCAGGAATTCAGGAGAATTCATCGGTTTTGTGGAGGCTGTAACGCCTGCTCAACTGCAAAACAGCATTCTCAACAGCATTATCTCGGTTCAGGGATTCTAAGCTGTAGGATGCGCTGCAATGCCTCCTGCAAAAGCTTAAATCGAAGATTGGATAGAGAAATGGTAATCTGCAACCAGCGGTACAAAAATACTAATTATCGATCGCTAGCTGCTGTTTCCAATTTCTCCCCAATCCTCGGTTCAGTACCATTCAACAGCCGCTGAATATTGCTCCGATGCCGCACAATTACAAATACCCCGCCCGCAATTCCAAACAATACATAAGCTAGTGGCTGATCTAAAGCAAACATCAATCCCGCCACGCTAATTGCTCCGATAATCGAGCTTAAAGAAACAATTCGCGACACCGCAAACACGATTCCGAAAATTCCGAAAGTTCCCAAACCAACAGGCCAGTACAAACCGAGCAAAACTCCCAAACTCGTAGCCACAGATTTACCGCCGGTAAACCCCAGCCAGATTGATTTGCTGTGGCCCAAAATAGCAGAAAAACCAGCCAAAGTTGCCATCCAAGGGATGACTGTTGCAGTATTTTCTAAACCTGCGGCGGTTGCTAGCTGCTGGGTAAAATTGAGCGAGTAAATGTAACGAATCAGGACGATCGCACTTACCCCCTTCAACACGTCAACCAGCAACACCCCCAACCCCGGCCACTTCCCCAAAGTCCTCAGTACGTTAGTCGCACCCGTCGAACCCGAACCAACCTCTCGAATATCAATTCCCAGCATCCATTTCCCCAAGGCGTACCCAGTAGGAATCGATCCCAGCAGATAAGCTGCTATTAACAGTGCGCCATTTAAAATTATCCAGCTAGCCATTTTTTAATTTGATATTTTGTGTACTTTTAAAATTTGCCACCTTTCTACTAGCATAATTAGCAATTAGCAATTAGCAATTACCGATTACCAATTACCAATTACCAATTACCCAATCAAAAATCCTTAGCAGTCGTCAAAGTTTGCGGGTCAGAAGCAAAGGCCAACCACAGCGGAAATTGCAGCATTGACAAACTAATTAAATCCTCAGTTTCATCAATGACAATTAGCGGCAATTTGCCATCTTTCACCAGTCGATCGGCTTTTTGAGCCAAAGCTTCCGCCGACTCAAACATAATAATCCCCCTTTCCGGGCCAAAATCGCTGCGAGTAATGCCCAAACAGTCCTGCAAACCCCGGCGCCACTCTCCCAAACGTTCGGGACTGTTGGCGAGCACCAAAGTCCGCACCCGTCCACCGTAGACGCTTCTGAGTACAGAAATAATTGTCGAAGTAATCAAGATATTTTGTAAGCGCGAACCCATAGTCCGCAAAGCGCCCCTTCCTCCTTGGGTGAAAAACCAGTTAGAAACTCGTTCCGCGTGGATGGGTTCAAAAGTGCGGCGGAGTTGCCAGGGCGGGCCGTAGTAGTCCGGGAGAGTGCGGTATTGATCGAGGGTGCGCCGAATTTGTTTGGCTTGTTCTTGAAATCCCTGTTCAGAAAATCTGGGATTTATCGGTGCTGAGGATTGAGACTCCTCAGCAGGAATTTGCTTGGGCGTTTCTTGCACCGGCGGGGTTAAATCTAAGAGTTCGGCGGTAGCCGCCAAATCCTGCAAACTGCCTACTAGATAGTCTTTGAAACCCTGGACTCGAATTGCTAAATCTTGGGAAACGCCGGCAAAAGTTGTGCGCATTTCCTTTTGAATTCGATCGCGCCGGCGTTCGAGTTTTTCTACTTCGATTTGCAGCGCTTGTTTGCGCTGATCTAGTTGAATCAAGCCGTCTTGTACCAAACGCCCGATCGATGCTTGAGCCTCGCCCAACGCTTCTATAGCATTGGCTTTGTCGGCTTCCAAGGCGGCAATTCTTTCTGTCAAATTTTGTTCTTGCTGCTGCAATTGTTTGACTCTCTCTGCCAACTGTTCGGTAACATTTTCTGGGATGGGAGTTACCGTTTCTGCGGTTGCTGTTGGCTGGGAGTCGGTTGGAGGGTCGATTTGAGCGATCGGACTTTCTGATTCGCCATCGTCGGTGTTGAGCGGGATTTGGGCCTGGGCGCCTGCTTCGTCCACGAATTCGGCGATTTCAGCATCTTCCCCGCCCAGCGGCGGGTCTGTTTCTGGCGGGAGTTGGGCTGGCAGTTCATTTTCGTCGATCCACAAATCCCGTGTTTGAGATAAAAGTTGGTACTCCCTCTCATTCACGGGTAAATCGACTTCGCCTTCACCGGTTGGTGCGGCTGGTTGTGCTTGCGGTTCTTGGGTTGGAGATTCGTCTGAATTCATGGGAAATTTTGTTCGGCGTGGGGCACGGAAAAGTTAAAAATTTAAAATTAACAACTTTTTTAGTCTTGACGGGGACAGCGCTGTTCTAAGCAGGTCTGTAGCATTTTACGATCGAACAGAACCGGCAGAAAGTGAATGCTGTTAATTTCTTTGAAATAGAACAAAATCGGCACCGCGGGCCAAAATATCCGCCAATTTTGCCATTCGCGGTAAGGAAAGCGGCGGATTAAATTGGACGATCGATAAATGTCCAAATCGGTTGGGGTAAATTGCAGCCGGATGGTGGCGGCTTGGTACATCAGAAACAAGCCGAACAGCGAAAGCGACAAACTCGCCCACTTCTGCACGAACAGCAGCGGTACGCCCGCCAGTACCAAAGCTAGGGGAAGCGCATAACTCGGAGCGAGTTCGATCGTACTTGTCGGCGCAGTTGAAGAGGCAGTTGTAGTCACGGGTTTAAGTTAAACGAATTTTGTCAATACTTTATATTTTACCGTTTCCTAGCTTACAAGCCTTTGAGTACGCTAGAGCCCGTCCCCTGAAACATCAGCCAAGTCAGGAAAAAGTTCACAATAAAAATAGCCAGTAAAGCCGTCACCACCGCCGTAGTAGTCGATTGACCGACGCCTTTTGCCCCGCCGGTGGTGGTCAAACCCCAGCTAGTGCCGATTACAGCAATCAAACCACCGAATACAAAAGCCTTAATTGCCGCGCTGCAAATATCCCACAGACTCAGGAAATTGCGGACTGATTCTAAAAACACGCTTTGAGAAATGCCGTACATCGCCGTAGCAATCAGCAGTCCGCCGAGGATGCCGGTGACGAGACACATGATGGTTAAAATTGGCAGCATCAAGCAGCAAGCAAGGACGCGGGGAATTACTAAATAGTCGATCGGGTCTGTTCTGAGCATCAGCAGGGCATCTATCTGCTCTGTTACCTGCATCGTGCCGATTTCCGCTGCAAAAGCCGAACCTACCCGTCCCGTCACGATCACGGCTGTTAAGACGGGGCCGAGTTCGCGAGTCAAAGACAAAGCCAAAACGCCGCCGACGACATTGCCGGCCCCGAGGTTAATAAACTCCCTCGCTACCTGAATAGTAAATACCATGCCGACAAAACCCGCTGTCAGCAAAGCAATCAGCAGAGATTCCGGGCCGACTGCTGCCATTTGGTCGAGCGTGTTGCGGCGGTGAATTTTGCCCTTCAGCAAGTGCAGCATGACTTGACCGCCCAATAAAATTGCTGCCAGCAACCGCTGACTCCACAAACTGAGGCTCGAAGATGTAGTGGTACTCAAGGGGATTTCGAGTATAGAACAACTGCCAAAAATGAAATCTATCTACAAATCTTAAACAAGTTTTTTCTATAACATTTAAGATTTCTGACAGAACCGACCACTGAGGGCGATCGCTGCCTATCGTAGAAAAGGACAAGTTTTGTTTACTTGCACCTTTCGGCAGTTTAGCTGAATTTACTGACTCTTATGAGCATTTTCCCCAATTTTCTTCGCTCTGTACTGCTGACCAGCCTGTTGAGCTTTGTCGCCCCCTTATTGTTAATCGGTGGGGGATTGACTAGCTTTTCGCTGCTCGGCCTCGTGCCTGCTCTCCAAGGAGTTGGTCGTTCTGGAGAAGACCTGATTTTGCAGTTTTTAACTACTTTCGGCAGCGGCTGTCCCCTCCAGGGTTTTTTCGTAATCGGCTTAACTTTTAGTTTGGTGGGTGTTTTGTTTGATACCTACGCTTCTTATCAGCATTCGCGGTGGAGTTAATTTTGTTTCGTTATATGTGGGATTTGAGATTTTAGGTTGGGAATTCTAAATTCAATCTAAAATCTCAAATTGTTGCGTTGCGGTGCGATCGAATAGCGCCACCTGCAATGACTTCGCCGAAAAACAGATACTTGCTAGCAGACAGGAGTGGTGGCGAGCAAAAAATTTTAGACTGAGGTTCAAACTTCCAGATTCATCTGTGGAGTCAATCTCAAATCTCAAATCTCAAATCTTAAACATCAAATCGACTGACTCAACATTATCGATCGCGAATGTTCGGAAAAGCGATCGCCCTTTTTTCGGAAAACCGAATCCCCCAATTTCGGGAGCTGGAATATATTAAATACAGGTTGAGTCAAGTGTTTCTCAACCTAAAAACTTCAGATAGTCGAGGTATTAGTTATGGCACTTATTCGTTGGGAACCTTTGCGGGAAATGGACTCCTTGCAGCGAGAAATGAATCGGTTGTTTGATAGCTTGACACCGGCAACCGATCGCGCATCTAACGGTGTTGCTTTTGTACCCCCCGCCGAACTCGATGAAACTCCCGAAGCCATCCACCTTAAGTTAGAAATTCCGGGCATGGAAGCTAAGGATTTGGACGTACAAGTAACCGCAGAAGCTGTTGCTATCAGTGGTGAACGCCGTCACGAAACTAAGAGTGAATATAAAGGCATGACTCGCTCTGAGTTCCGCTACGGTTCGTTCCGCCGGGTGATTCCCCTACCCGCACGGGTTCAAAATGACAGCGTAGAAGCTGAGTACAAAAATGGGGTTTTAAACCTGAATTTGCCCAAAGCAGAAGCCGAAAAAAATCGCGTGGTTAAAGTTCAACTCGGCTAAGAAATAATTGTTGGCTAATTGCTGATAGATAGGGCGTGCGGTGCGCGCCCTATTTGTTTTGGGAATTGCGAATTGGTAATTGCTAATTGGGTCGAAAAGCATTGGGCATTGGTAATTAGCCATTGCGAGTTTGAGGAATGATTCTTCCTTTTTCCTTCTTCCTTCTTCCATCCATCCATCCATCCGTTACATCCTCAGAAAGCGAATCCGTTGCCGAACTTCCTTGTTCCGATTCTTCAACCGTGCTAAACTCCAATAAGCAATGGTTGGTGAGGAGACTTGCGTGCCGAGTCAGGGAGTGGGAGGAAATGGAATTGCATCTGAGTTTGGAGACTTAACCGGGATGACTCGCCAAGAAGTCGATGACTTCTTGCGCGGACTGGGTGCTAAGGTAAAAAGTTCTTCAGGAAATTATGTTGAATACAAATTTTCTGACAGGTCAAAAGTCATAATCCGCACTAATAGTGAAGTTGTTCGCCTGCCAGCACCGCGATATGGCTCAGATGGTAGAAGAATAAACTGGGGTTTGCGTCTTGACAAAGATGGTAGCGTACTCCAAACACGCGATGAATTTGGCAATCAGATTCCTGATACGCACATTACTGGAGAAAAAGTGAGTAATTAATATGCCTGATGACTACAACTTGCTTAATTTAGGTGGACTTACATCCCTAGTGAAAAATGTCAATGTGTCTTTGTGGGGGAATGAAGTATTACTGGAATGTATCTACGATCCTACAGGCGATAAATTGCCTTACTCTTTAGTTTTTCAAGACTGCCGAGAAATTATGTGGGAGGTGCATGATGAAGAGGAAGTAAAAGAACCATTAGCTGATTTGATTGGCATTCATTTGGGTGAAAACGCGCACCGGAAAGCGGCTTTGATTCATACGGATATTTTTGAAATTTCAATTTTGTACGGCAGTTTTAGCATTCACAAGGGAGAAAACCTAAATGCTGAAGTAGCAGATTTAGAAACAGAGGTTTTGGTATCACAATCGCCAGCAGTCTTGTAGCAATTTCAAAGCACCGCGCGGTTAAATTGCCAAGCGGTTCATAATATTATATCTGCTAAAATAACTATTACAGGACTTGCGCACTCCGACTCCTCGAAACAGGGTTTTTTACCTAATATGCGGGTTTTCGTAAAAAACCCGGTTTCTGGGCCCCCATATGTAAGTCCTATATTATTAGCTTTGTAGTGACGACTGAAGTCCTCATCAAAAATCTGAGGATTGAAGTCTTCACTACAAAAGAATTACCAATTTTTCAAAAAAGAGAGTAGGTATTGTTGCCCGCCTCAGTTTACGATACTTAATAGAACTTTTTTCCCAGATGAGGTAAAACACAATGCCTGATATTGTTGATATTGCCGTAGGTGCGGGTTCGTTCCAAACCCTCGTAACAGCCGTGCAAGTAGCTAATTTAGTAGACGCGCTCAAAAGTCCGGGCCCTTTTACTGTCTTTGCACCCAATGACGATGCTTTTGCGAAATTGCCGCCAGGAACTATCACAACCCTAGTGCAGAACGTTCCCCAATTGACCAGGATTTTGATGTTTCACGTTGTCTCTGGCAAATTTATGAAAGCTGATTTGGCAAAACTCGGTTTTGTTACTTCCTTGGAAGGTTCGCCGATTAAAATTGATTGTTCTGAAGGTTTTGAGGTGAAAAATGCTACTGTTGTCGCTGCGGATATCGAAGCTGATAACGGCGTCATCCATGTAATCGATAACGTGATTTTAATGGGGTAGTTTCACCGTCCATCGATTTTCGATTTTCAATTTTCGATTGACTCTAAAGATGAATTTGAGGCTTTGAACTTTGGTCTAAAATTTTCTAAATTTTACCACGAAAGTCGGGAGCTTGCATCTGTCTTTGGGTGTAAGGTTAAGTCGGGCAATGGGAGCGAAAGCTTGCATAGAGCAGTGTCTCTTTGCTCCCGATCGCGCCCTTGTTTTTTAGCGGTTGAAGGTAATATCAATATAAATAACGTTGTCTTTTCGCCGCATATCTTTTAGAATCATTGTTTACAAAAGTTTGAAAATCAATAATTATAATATAAGCAAACCAGTGTGGTGAGCACTATGCAAATCCTAGCCGCCAGCCTCAAAGCAAAAGTCCGCCAGCGTACCTTGGAACTGCAAGTTCTCAACGAACTTACTGCGAAATTACAACTCGCCACTTGCGCTGATGAAATTTGGTCTGCGTGTTTGACACATCTCGATCGCCTGATTCCGGGCGCGGCGATCGCAATTTTGACGCCACCGGACGATCGACTATACCTGCAACACTTACAGCCCTTAACTGCTAGCGCCAGAGCCGAAATTGAAGGCCGATTGCAGGCAGCTCGCGTTGAATGGCTCGCTGGAAATCGAGACTGGGCAGATCACATCGATCCGCCACCAATTGCTCAGTTTCAGTCGGTCTTGATGGCACCCGCTAACCCGGATGAAAGTGAAGAATTGTTGGGAGTAGTTTTCATTGGTGCAGAGCAAGCAACGGCTTTTAATTTGGAACACCTTTGTTTGCTCCACACAGTCGCTCAAATTTGTGCCAAATCGTTAATTAGCCTAGCAGCAAAAACGACCAATGTCAAGGGGAAAGGTCAAAATAATTTGGCTCTGGATGCGGAAAGTCAAGAACTGTTGTTGCGGGCTTTAATGGACGGTGCGCCGGACAGAGTTTTTGCGAAAGATAGAAACTTTAGATACATTTTAGTAAATCAAAGTTTTGCGGCATATTTGGGGAAAAATGTTGAGGAAATTATCGGCAAAGATGATATTGAATTAGGGTTTTCAGCCGAATTAGTATTTGGCGATCGCAACGGCCGGGTTAGGGGCATCCGCGATGAGGATCGAGCTGTGCTGGCCGGAGAGATTGTTCGCAATCCCTACCAGACGATCGCCTTTGGAGGCGGCAAAGAGCACATCTTTGACACGCAAAAACTGCCGCTGTGCGATGCCGAGGGCAATATATTTGCGGTTTTGGGTTTTTCTCGGGAGATTGGTCAATTGCAGGCCACAGATGAAGCCAGGAATCAAAGCCAAGCCAAACTGCAAAAAATTACTGCTAGCGTACCCGGTACGGTATATCAAATTGACTTGCATCCAGACGGCTCAATGGCTTTCTCGTTTGTCAGCGCCGGCTGCCGAGAATTGTATGAAATAGAACCAGAGGCTGCTCAGCAGGATTTTAATGTAATTGTTGACATGATTCATCCCGAAGATCGAGATGATTTTCTCAACTCGGTCACGCTTTCTGCTGAAAATTTGCAGCCTTGGCGCTGGGAAGGAAGAATTGTCACTCCGTCAGGAAAACTTAAATGGGTGCAAGGAGCTTCTCAGCCAGAATTGCAAGCATCGGGGGAGATAGTTTACTACGGCTTGTTCACGGATATTAGCGCCCGGAAACAAGCGGAATTGAAGCTGCAACTTTATCAACAAATCTTTTTGAAATCCAACGATGCGATCGCCATTTTAGACCCCCAAGGCTATTACTTAGAAACAAATCAAGCTCACACAGCTTTGCTGGGTTACAGTTCGTCGAAATTGTGGGGGAAAACGCCTGCAACTGGGATGGGAGAACAGGCATTTGCGTCGGTACTGCAAAGCTTGGCAGAAACTGGGAGTTACCGAGGCGAAATGACCTTTATTAAGGCTTTGCAAGGGGGAACAGTTGAGGTGGAGCTTTCGGCTTTTGCGGTTCTCAATGATGCTGGGGATGTAGTCTGTTACGTAAACGTCAAAAGGGACATCACCGAACGCAAGCGAGCTGAGGAAAAACTCAAACTTTACCGAGAAATATTTTTAAACTCCAACGATGCGATCGTCATTATCAATGCTGACGGGTTTTTCCTCGAACAAAATCGCGCTCACCAATCGCTTCTAGAATACACAGACGCGGAATTACAAGCAGAAGCGTCGCCGCTAGTTGCGGGGGAGCGCTTTTCGGCAATTGCCAAAAGTTTAGCGAAAACAGGAAATTTTCGGGGCGAAATTACTAACTCCACTAAAAATGGTCGCACGCTGGCGATCGACGTTGCGGCATACTCTGTGATTAACAACGCCGACGATGTAATTTGTCATGTCTGCGTCAAGCGCGACATTACCGAACGGATAAAAGGAGAAGAAGAACGCCAAAAATTTGTGTCGCTGATTGAAAACAGCAGTGATTTTATCGGTATGGCTACCCTAAAAGGCAAAACGCTGTTTGTGAACGAAGCCGGACGAAAACTGGTGGGCTTAGAAAATATTTCGGAACAGCTTTATACGGAGATATGGGATTATTTCGCCCCAACTTTTAAACAGGAATTTAGTCAAGAGATTTTGCCAATAATTATCAGTCAGGGTCAGTGGCAAGGAGAAGGTCAAATGCAGCACTTGCACACCGGAAGAAGCATTGATGTTGTGATGAATGCTTTTCTGGTCAAGCACCCTCAAAGCAGCGAACCGCTGTGCTTGGCTGCGGTAATTCGCAATGTCACCCAACGCAAGCAAGCTGAGAAAAGGCTGCGGGAACAAGCAGAACAAGAACGGCTGGTTTCGGCGATCGCCCAGCGAGTCCGGCAGTCTCTCAACCTCACTCAAACTCTGAGCACTGCCGTACAAGAAGTGCGGCAGTTGCTGGCAACTGACCGCGCGGTAATTTATCGTTTTGATTCCGAGGAAACAGCGAGTGTTGTTGTGGAATCTGTAGGGGATGATTGGATTCCGTTGCTGGGCATAAAAGTTCCAGAAATATCTTTTGGCGAAAATGATCTATCGCTATACCGCGCCGGAAAAATTCAAGCAAGGGCAGATATTTATACGGCCAGTTTGAGCGACATCCACCGAGATTTCCTTGTTAGTTTCCAAGTAAGGGCTAATTTAGTTGTACCAATTTTTATCGGCGATGAAAGTCAGGAGTTGGCAACAGAATATTCGCCGGAAACTCCCGGAATTGAGTCGCCTATGGGGAGTTTGGAAGCGAGTCAAAATCGATTGTGGGGATTGCTGGTTGCCCACCAGTGCAGCGCTCCGCGTGTTTGGACTGATTCTGAGATTGATTTGCTGGGAAGGTTGAGCGTGCAGTTGGCGATCGCCATTCAGCAATCTACTTTGTTTGAACAAGCGCAGCAAGCCCGAGAAGCGGCCCTAGAAGCATCTCGAATGAAGTCGCTATTTTTAGCAAATATGAGTCACGAAATCCGCACTCCGATGAATGGAGTGATGGGGATGACTGATTTGCTCCTGAAAACGAATCTTACTCCCGAACAACTCGACTTTGTGCAGACGCTAAAACTCAGCGGCCAAAATTTGCTATCCATCATTAACGATATTCTCGACCTCTCCAAACTGGAAGCAGGAGAAATGCGCTTAGAAACAATCGAATTTAACCTCAGTATCTGTGTGGATGATGTGCTAGATTTGTTGGCAACTCCCGCCCAAGAAAAAGGTATAGAATTGGTAGCGCTGATTGACAGCGACGTGCCACTGCAAATTAAAGGAGATGCAGCGCGGTTGCGGCAAATACTCACTAATTTGATTAACAATGCAATTAAGTTTACAGAAGCTGGAGAAGTGGTAATTGAGGTTTCTCTTGGCACGGCTCAGGGGTTATTGGCAGACAGCGACGAGCAGAAAGTTGTAGAGAATATCCAACCGTTAGAACTCGGAAGTAATGGCTCGACATTCCTGCTTTTTAAAGTCACAGATACAGGAATAGGGATTTCTCAAGAAGACCAAAAAAAGCTATTTCAATCTTTTACTCAAGTTGATGCTTCTACGACGAGAAAGTACGGTGGCACAGGTTTGGGTCTGGCTATTTGTAAGCAGTTAGTAGAGTTAATTGGGGGTCAAATCGGTGCGGAAAGTACCCCTGGCAGAGGCTCGACTTTTTGGTTTACTGTGCCGGCAGTCGAGGAAAATTTAACTGCTGTAGGAACGGCGTGCAAAGTGAATTTGCAAACGGTGCTGGCGGGGCGAAAAATGTTAGTTGCTAGCGATAAGCCGACAGTGCGAAAAGTGCTGCTGAGAATGGCTGTTTTGTGGGGAATGGAAGTTGAGGAGGTTGAGAACGGTTGGATGGCGATCGCATCTCTGTACAAAGCTGTCAGCGTTAATTGCCCTTACGATATTGTTTTGGTTGATATTCAGTTGCCGGAAATGGTGGCGGGAAGCCTGGAACGGTTGATGGTTTCTGAGCCGACAATGCAGCATACAAAGTGGGTGGTGCTGACTTCAATTACTCAGATATCGGAGGCGAAACGTTTGGTAAATAGCGGTTTTAGCGGTTATTTAACTAAACCTGTGAAAGCTCATCGGCTGTTTGATTGCTTGGTGAAGGCGATCGCCCCGGGTGCGGCTATGGATCGGCAGGTGGCAAATCCCAAGTCCAATGGAGCCTCAGCTATGGACAACCGGGAGTTAGCCAACTTAAAGATTTTGTTAGTTGAAGATACCCCGATCAATCAAAAAGTTGGTCTGAATCAACTCAGAGTTTTGGGATGCACGGCGGATGTCGCGAATAACGGCGCAGAGGCGCTATCGATGGTTGCTATCAAAAAGTATGACATTGTGTTGATGGACTGTCAGATGCCGGTTTTGGACGGTTACGAAGCGACGCAGGAATTGCGCCGCCTGGAAGCGGCAAATGCTGCTGCTGGTTCGATCGAGCCACATCAAAAGACGGTGGTGATTGCGATGACGGCGAGTGCTTTGAAGGGCGATCGCGAAAAGTGTCTGGCGGCGGGCATGGACGATTATATTAGCAAACCTATTTCGATCGAAAAGTTAAAATCAGTCCTAGAAAATTGGTCTGGCCAGTTAAAAATTGAAAGTCCAAAGTTTAATGGCGAGGAACTCAAAAACTCTTCAGAGGATATTCAATCTTTAGTGGATATGCCGCGTTTGCGCGAAATTGCTGGTGCTGATTTAGAGTTTGAGCGGGAAATACTGCAAGCTTTTGTGGTTGATACTGGCAGTTATTTAGAAGCGGCTAAGGTAGCGATCGCCTCGGCAGATGTCCAGACATTGGCCCGCCGCGCGCATCAAATTAAAGGTGTCAGTGCTACGGCGGCGGTGCGGTTAATGCCCGAGATGGCAGATCGGCTTCAAAGTCTTGGCGAATCAAACGATTGGGAGGAGGCCACGAAAATCATCGCTGAATTAGAAATAATTCTCGCGGGGGTTCAAAAGTGGGTGGCCCCTGAGTAAGCTGCTGCTATGTTCGAGAGGGAGAAGGTGAGAGGGGGACAAAATTTGATGACTTTTTGGGGAATACGGCATTGAAATATACAATTTAAATGCGCAACAGCTTAATTAATTTTCTGGCGAACCGGGCAGGAGTGCCCGATCCCGGACAGATCCTGGCAGCCCCCACGAGCTATAGTATGTAAAGATTTTTAATTTTTTATCAAGATTTTTATCTCAATGTGACAGAATTCGGAACTCTTATAACATCTTGTGTGTTGTAGCTTGTGACACTACTTTATTGAGTTATTGTGGTCAAATATAAAAAAATCATTAAGCCGATGGCTATGACGGTGCTTTTCGTCTATCGGCTTGAGAGACAAAGACCAAGTTTTCGCCCAGTCCGCCCATTAACTGCGTCTTTACGCTCCAGGAGGTTTTATGACTCCCATCATGTTACGTCAACTTTGGTCGTTAATTGAGACCACCCAAGCTACTCTGTTAGTGAATTTGGACGATGCCACCCTGGTACAGTGGCTGCTGAAGCAGTTGAAGATGAACTCTGCGCTTAATGGCAAAGAAGCAGATTTGTTGAACGAGTACATCGAGTCTCGGCTGTCCCTAATCCGCGATTTAGCTGAGCAGCGCCTAGCACCATAGGTACAGTGAGCGCATTCAATCAAAATCGGATAAATATTCCAGGGAAGGGCGATCGCCGCGGGCAAAAATAGCCGCAAACAAACCGGGTTTCTATGATAAATCTTGGGTTGGACGGCGGCGCCTCCAGCCACAAACCGGGTTTCTCGCTCTCCGCGCCCTGCTTGCTGAAAAAAACACAGGCGGGTAGCTGATGCAGTTGCCACAGTGCAGCACCGGATGCAAAACGGCTAATTTGAAGCCGGAGGCTGTTGTGCGCCACAGTTCTCGACATCTACAAGGTAGGATGATCAGGAAAGCGTTCTACTAAAATCTATGCGTAAATGGGGATTTCTGCTGCTAGCAAGCGTGTTATTTGCGGCACCGTTGGCATCTTGTAGGGATCGATCTGCACAAATCGGACAAACACCAGCAACAAATGCTGCGGGTGGCAACTCGCAACAAGGTTCGAGCCGGATAGATACAATTGTCAGCCGCGGCAAACTGATTTGTGGTGTCAGCGGCGAACTGCCGGGTTTTAGCTTTGTAGACGAAAAAGGCAAATATTCGGGACTGGATGTGGATGTGTGCAGGGCTGTCGCGGCGGCAATATTTGACGATCCCGAAAAAGTCGAGTACCGAAAGCTCAATGCTAAAGATAGATTTACAGTTTTGCAGGCTGGAGAAATCGACATTCTCAGCCGAAATACCACCTACACGGCAAGTCGCGACAGCACTACCGGACTGGAATTTGCCCCGGTGATCTTTTATGACTCTCAAAGCATCATGGTCAAAAAAGACAGCGGCATCAAAACTTTAAAAGATTTTGCGGGCAAATCTATCTGCGTGCAGACAGGTACGAGCACCGAACAAAATTTGTCCGACCAAATGCGAAAATTAGGAATTAAATACACTCCTGTGGTGTTTGAAGATGTGAATACTACCTTTGCTACCTATCAAGAAGGTCGCTGTCAAGGTATTACTGCCGATCGATCGCAACTTGTTTCTAAGCGGACAACTCTGCCGAATTCCGAGAATAATGTTGTTTTGCCGGTAGTGATGTCAAAAGAACCTTTAGCCCCAGCGGTGAAAAGCGGCGATCCTAAATGGTCGGACGCCGTGAAATGGATTATTTTCGCGGCGATTGAAGCTGAGGATTTGGGAATTAATTCGGGAAATGTAGACAAAATTGTGGCAAGCACTACAGACCCGAATGTCAAACGTTTGCTAGGAACAGAAGGAGATTTAGGTAAAGGTTTGGGACTCCCGAACGACTACGCAGTCCGCGTTGTTAAGAAAGTGGGGAATTACGGAGAAATGTACGATCGCAACCTCGGCCCCAAAAGTACACTTAAGTTAGAACGGGGTCAAAACAGACTCTGGAAAGATGGCGGTTTGCTTTATTCGCCGCCGTTCCGCTAATTTTAGTTAACTGTTGACTGTTAACTGTTGACCGTTGAGTGTTAACAGTTAACCAACCAGATATTTTAGACAGCAAGGTACTCCGCGCTTACCCGACTTGTAAGGTGCTTGCTAGGTGCACCCTACAAGATATTTTAGGCAGGCTAAAGTTAGGTATAGTTCGATCTACATTAAACAGTTATGAACCCAGAACCTCAACCGGGCAAATCGCAGAAATTTCCCAAATTTAAAGATCTATCAAAACTGCTGCGGGACGATCGCTTCTGGAAAATAGCCGGACAGGCGATCGCCCTAATTTTAGTAATAGTTGTTATCGCGATTCTCTGGGACAATCTCAGTGCCAATTACTCGCAACTGGGGATTGCCTTTGGATTTGATTTTCTCAATTCCCAAGCATCTTTTGATATCGGCGAAAGTGTCATTCCCTACAGTCCCGAAAACAGTTACAGACAAGCTTATTTTGTCGGTTTAATCAACTCGCTGCGGGTAATGGGTATCGGCATTGTTTTCGCAACAGTTGCGGGTTTGACTGTAGGAATTGCGCGCCTTTCCGACAATTGGTTGCTGCGGAGTTTGGCTGGTTTGTATGTAGAAATTCTGCGAAATACACCTTTATTGCTGCAATTATTTTTCTGGTATTTTGCAGTTTTCATTTCCCTGCCAAAACTGGAAGACAATCAGCAGGTGAGGGGGCCGATTTACTTGACAAATCGCGGCATTGCTGTACCTTGGCCTGTGGCTTTGCCGGGTTTTGAGATTTGGTTGATTTTGCTAACTATCGGAGTTTTGGCGGCTGCGGGGCTGTGGATGTGGCGGGCGCGAGTGATGTTGGAAGAAGCTAAGCCGGGAAGACAGTTGTTTTGGGCTGTAGGTGCGATCGGGCTGAGTGTAATCTTAGCTTTGATTATTACCAAAAATCTGCCTTTTCGTCTAGATTTCCCCCGCCTGACACCAGCATTGCAACTAGAAGGAGGATTAAAAGTTACTCCAGAATTTGCAGCCTTGGTGACAGGGCTCAGCTTGTATACTGGCAGTTACATTGCAGAAATTGTCCGGGCCGGAATTCAGTCAGTATCGAGAGGCCAGTGGGAAGCCGGAAAGTCTTTAGGGCTGAAGTCTGGAACAATGATGCGGATGGTAATTTTGCCGCAAGCTTTGCGGGTGATTGTGCCGCCTTTAACCAGTCAGTATTTGAATTTAGCTAAGAATTCGAGTTTAGCGGTTGCGGTTGCTTATCCCGATGTTTATTTTGTGGTGGGAGCTCCGACGTTGAATCAGACCGGTCGGGCGATCGAAGCAATGTTAATTATCATGGTAACATATCTAACAATTAGTTTGATAGTTTCTCTGTTCATGAATTGGTACAATAAAACCGTACAAATCAAGGAAAGGTAACTGCTGAATATTGGAGATTTTTGATTTAGGATTAAAGGAGAATAAATGGCATACAGTGATTTTAGTTTAGCAAAAGTATCTAAAACTTTTGAACTTAAAATTTTAGATGCAGTTAATATGTTTTCTGCTATTCCAGAGTTAGAAAGTAGTAACTTTTTAGAAGAAACCCTTCTATATACTGTGCCATTAGCTATTAGCAGTAATACAGAAAAAGCTCGCTCCGAAATGATTATTGCACCAATTTTGATCGAACTGAGAAAACAGTTAAATTCTGAAATTAGCTTTTTTTCAGGAATAGACTTTACAATCGATCCCGAAAAAGGATTAAATGGAAATTGCGATTTTCTGATTAGTCGTTCTCCAGAATTATTAATTCTTACCGCACCAGTAATTATCATTGTAGAAGCCAAAAAGGAAAATATCAATGGCGGATTGGGACAGTGCGTAGCAGAAATGCTAGGCGCTAGAATATTTAATGAACGTGAAGGCAACGATATTCCTGCGATTTTTGGCGCTGTCACTAGCGGGACTAACTGGAGATTTCTAAAATTAAAAGACCAAGTAATTGAAATAGATTTAACAGAGTATTACCTCAGAGATGTTAATAAAATTTTAGGAATATTAGCGAACAGTATTAGAAATTAATAATAACTAAAAACTGATGGAAACAATACCTGTATTACCGCCCCCAGCCACCGAATCGCCTACCCCTTGGAATTGGGCGCGCAAAAATTTATTTAGTACCTGGTACAACAGCATTCTGACAGTAGTTTGCCTAATTATCACCTTCCAAGCGATTAGAGGAATTATCGTTTGGGCAACAACAAAAGCTCAATGGCACGTGTTAGAAGCCAACTTGCCGCTATTTTTCGCAGGCAGATTTCCCCGCGACTCCTACTGGAGGCTGTGGATAGTAACGGGGATAATTGCCTTGTTGGGAGGATTAACTTGGGGAAACATTCAGCGGCAAGAACGTCTTTGGAATCCGCCTTTACTAATTATACTCGGTGCTGCGGTTGTGGGTGCGGTCATTTCGCCGATCGACCTCACCTCTCGCCTCTACCTCTTAGGAATTATTATCGCAGCCGCCGCCAGCTATGTGATAGGAAGGCAAATTAACTCAAAAATTATGGACTGGATGCCGGCAATTTGGGCTCTTTCCTTCCCCATAATTTTGTGGCTAATTAAAGGCGGGTTGGGTTTGACAGAAGTGTCAACAAATGATTGGGGTGGTTTAGTATTGACGCTGTTTTTAGCAGTTATTAGTATTGTGCTTTCCTTTCCTTTGGGAGTATTGCTAGCACTCGGCAGGCAAAGTTCTTTGCCAGTTGTAAGACTGTTATCAACATTATACATTGAAATTATTCGCGGTTTACCATTAATTGGCATTTTGTTTTTAGGTCAAGTGATGCTGCAACTCTTCTTGCCGCCCGAATATCCGAAATTGGATAGAGTGATTAGAGCCATTGCTGGATTAACGTTATTTAGTGCGGCATACTTGGCGGAAAACGTGCGCGGTGGCTTGCAGGCCGTGCCCAGGGGACAGATAGAAGCAGCGAGGTCGATCGGGCTAAATACACCCCTACTCACAATTCTCATTGTACTGCCTCAAGCACTGCGAATAGTCATTCCGGCGATCGGCGGTCAATTCATCGGATTATTTATGGATACATCCCTACTGTCTCTATTCGGAATGTTAGAATTAATCGGAATATCCCGCGCAGTTTTAGCAAATCCATCCTATATCGGTAGATACGCCGAAGTTTACATATTCGTCGGGATAATTTATTGGATATTTTGCTACTCAATGTCCCTAGCAAGCCGCAAAATAGAGCGAACTTTAGGCGTAGGTCAAAGGTAAAAAAAATCTGCGTTCATCCGCGTTCATCAGCGGTTTAAAAACAAAAAAATATGGAAACTAAACCCACAATCTCAGAAAAAGTAATCGTAGCAGAAAACGTCCACAAATGGTACGGACAATTTCACGTACTGCGCGGCGTCAGCATGACCGTCAACCGTGGCGAAGTCGTGGTCGTGATGGGGCCATCTGGTTCGGGAAAATCGACGTTTATTCGCACATTCAACGCATTAGAAGAATATCAACAAGGTAAAATTACGATCGACGGAATCGAACTTTCCCACGACTTGCGCAACATCGAGACAATTCGGCGCGAAGTAGGAATGGTGTTTCAGCAATTCAACCTGTTTCCCCACTTATCTGTGTTGCAAAATGTCATGCTAGCGCCAGTATGGGTGCGCCGCTGGCCGAAGAAAAAAGCTGAAGAAGTGGCGATGCAACTGTTAGAAAGAGTGGGAATTTTGGAACAAGCACAAAAATATCCCGGACAGTTGTCTGGGGGACAGCAGCAGCGGGTCGCTATTGCACGTTCTCTAGCCATGCAGCCTAAAATCATGCTGTTTGATGAACCGACATCAGCATTAGACCCGGAGATGGTGCGGGAAGTTTTAGATGTAATGCGAAATTTGGCTCAAACAGGAATTACAATGGTGGTGGTGACTCACGAAGTCGGGTTTGCGCGCGAAGTTGCCGATCGCATTGTATTGATGGATGGCGGCGTTTTAGTTGAAGAAGCGAAGCCGGAACAGTTTTTTCAGCACCCGAAGGAAGAACGCACGCGCAAGTTTTTATCTCAAATATTGTAACTGATTTTCAAGTTTAGTCCGTGGGTTTGCGACGGTAGCCGCCGTAAAAGTCCGCACAATTAAGGTAAAATAAAAGAGTGTACAATAACTCTCTATTTTGCTGAGATAGCTTGCAATGCCATCCACAAAAACTCTGCCGTTAGTTAAAGACTCGGAACGCCTAGAAAGTCGCCTCAAAGAAATTCCGGCGGTTCCTGGTGTATATTTAATGCGCGATGAGAGCGATCGCATCCTTTACATCGGCAAATCCAAAAAACTCCGAAACCGCGTCCGTTCCTACTTCCGCGAAAGCCAAAATCTCAGTCCCCGCATCGCGATGATGGTGCAGCAAGTGCGCGAAATTGAATTCATCGCCACCGACACAGAAGCAGAAGCTTTAGCCTTAGAAGCAAACCTCGTAAAACAGCACCAACCTTACTTTAATGTACTCCTCAAAGATGATAAAAAATATCCTTATTTGTGCATAACTTGGTCGGAAGAATACCCGCGCATTTTTATCACCCGCAAACGCCGCGCAGGAAGTGCAAAAGACCGCTATTACGGCCCTTACGTCGATACAGGGGCGCTGCGGAGTACGCTGCATTTAATTAAGCGAATTTTCCCGCTGCGGCAGCGCCCTCAACCGCTGTTTAAAGACCGTCCGTGTTTGAACTACGACATCGGGCGCTGCGTTGGCGTTTGTCAAGGGTTAACTTCGCCTGAAGAATATCGAAAAATCATCCAAAAAGTAGCGATGATTTTCCAGGGAAGGACTCAGGAATTGCTCGATATCCTGGAGCCGCAAATGCAACAAGCTGCCGAAGATTTAAACTTTGAAACTGCGGCGCGCCTTCGCGATCAAATTAAGGGTTTGGAGTCTTTGAGTGCGGGTCAAAAAGTGTCTTTGCCCGACGATACGGTTTCCAGAGATGCGATCGCACTTGCGGCCGATAGTCAGCACGCTTGCGTTCAATTGTTCCAAATTCGCGCCGGTCAATTGGTCGGAAGATTGGGATTTATGGCGGAAATACCCTCCCAACCCAGGGCGGGCACGGAGGCACCGCCCCTACAATCGGGGGAGCAACAGTTATCTCAACTTTCTCTTTCCTCCACACCTTGGCAAGGGGGGGTAGAGGCCGGAGCGATTTTGCAGCGCGTGTTGGAAGAACATTATCAAAATGTCGAATCTGTAGAAATTCCCAGCGAAATTTCAGTGCAGTACGAATTGCCAGAAGCGGAAATATTAGCAGATTGGTTGAGCAATCGTAAGGGGCGAAAAGTTACCATTTTGACCCCGCAACGGCAAACTAAGGCTGAATTGATTGAGATGGTGGAACGCAACGCTGAGTATGAATTGGCGAGAATGCAAAGATTGAGCGATCGCAATTCTCAAGCAATGGAAGATTTAGCAGAAATTCTCGATTTGCCTGAAGTTCCTCGCCGCATTGAAGGTTACGATATTTCTCATATTCAAGGTTCTGACGCCGTAGCTTCCCGCGTCGTATTTATTGACGGTTTGCCGGCTAATCAACACTACCGCCATTACAAAATTAAAAATCCTGAAATTAAATCAGGGCATTCTGATGATTTTGCTAGTTTAGCAGAAGTTATCGGTCGCCGATTCCGAGGATTGAAGGAAGAAGAAAGAGGGAAGATGGAAGATGGGTTTAGCGATTTAGAAGAACCGAAAGAACTCAGCAATTTATCCTCAGATTCTCCTACTATTTCCGACAAACCAGACTTAATTATGATAGATGGCGGCAAAGGTCAACTGTCAGCAGTTGTGGCTGTTTTGCGGGAGATGAATTTGCTAGAAGAGTTGCGCGTTGTCAGTTTGGCCAAGCAGCGAGAGGAGATATTTTTGCCGGGGGAATCTTTGCCGCTGCCAACTAATTCTGAGCAGCCTGGGGTACAATTATTGCGCCGGGTGCGGGATGAGGCGCACAGGTTTGCTGTGAGTTTTCACCGGGATCGAAGAAGCGAGAGAATGAAGCGATCGCGCCTTGATGAAATTCCCGGATTGGGACACCACCGACAAAAACAATTGTTGGCACATTTTCGGTCGATCGACTACCTGCGTTTAGCAACTCCCGAACAGTTGGCAGAAGTTTCTGGAATTGGCCCGCGTCTGGCGCAGCAAATTTACGATTATTTCCACCCGTAAAGTCTTACGCAGCATGGGAGACGGGGATTTTTTGGGCGAGGGGGCGATCGGGCCGCAAGTCGCGATTGAGCCACTGTGAGGGAGGTATTCAAAAATTTTGCACAGGCCTATTGCAATCCCCAGAGACTTGTGGTATGTTTAGTTTCTGTGCGCGGGCATAGTTTAGTGGTAAAACTTTAGCCTTCCAAGCTAACTATGCGGGTTCGATTCCCGCTGCCCGCTTGCGCCTACAAAAACCTCAAACCAACGATAAGTCAACGGTTTGAGGTTTTTTATTGCCCAGAATAGGGGTGAGTCGGGGCTCCAAGTGACTAGAAATTGACTACGATTTGACTACGGAATGACTATCAAATGACCTTTTTGGATACAATTTGGAGACAATGTGACTAGAATTTGACTAGAAATATGCAGCCCATACTCAATAGCGGTAAGGTGCGCGGCAGAAGAGCACCCAACCTAATTAGGTTCTGTGTAAGTCCTGTATCTGCAAGAATAATTGGTTAACATAGAGTTCCCTGATTTGACAAGCTTGCCGAGCACACTCAGCTTGAGTTATGACTGATTCGGAGTCGCATCAGTCACAAGGAGATCCCGTGAAATATTTTTCAGTAGTAATGTATTTGCTGCGGGAACGGCAACAGTTTCTCGAAGAAATTCGCCAAGGTGTCAAGCTCAAATCTAAAATTTTCGGTTTGTTGATTTCTAGTACCATATTTTTTGGCATTTACGGAGCGATATTAGGTGCATCGAGTACGTGGATGCAATGTCTAGTTTCAGCAATTAAGCTGCCAGCACTTTACTTGCTGACGCTGATTATCTGCTTTCCCACACTGTACTTTTTTAATGTCATGTTTGGTTCAAAACGAACTTTTGAGCAGTATTTGACATTGTTGATGACAGCGATGGCGATGATTAGCGTTTTGCTATTTGGATTTGCACCGGTCAGTCTGTTTTTTCTCCTAAGCAGTACCAATTACAATTTTTATCTGGTGTTGAATGTTGCTATTATGGCAATCACAGGATTTTTGGGCGTAAGTTTCATTTATCAAGGAATGCACTTTCTGTCCGAACAAGATGCGGAAGGCAAAGACCTCAGGCTAAATATTTTGCGCTTTTGGTTGGGACTTTATGCGTTTGTAGGCAGTCAGTTGGGATGGACGCTGAGACCGTTTTTTGGCGCACCTGGACAAGCTTTTCAACTGTTCAGAAACCGAGAAAGCAATTTTTATCTGAGTCTGTGGGATTCAATTAGGTCGATTGGAGGGTTTTAATTAATGTCAAGTTAAGGAGATTTGAAATAGTGATACAAGCGGATTTGGATGAGTTGACAATTCCGGAAAGAGAGTTAGAGGATTTGAGCGGAATAGCTTTGAGCGACGGTTTTGCAGCCGACTTTTACCGATCTGCGGCACTCCTGAACGGGAAAAAGCTGTTCTCTCTTTTGTTGAATGAGTTGCTGATATTTTGCGTGACATTAGTTGTTTCACTGCCTGTTGCTTTACTGGCTAATCAACATAATGTTGGTTCATTTAGCGATGCTGAGATATTTGTCCGGGTTTTACAAATAACTTTGGGTTTATCGCTGGCGATTACTGTTGCTTGGAATATCTATAAATGGGTTAAGGCAAAGCCTCTGGCAACGCTGGCGGGTCTGCTAGATGAAGTTGAGAAGTATCATGAGGTGATTCAGGCTTTAGATATTATCGATCGCCTAACGGCTGCTGGCAATTTACAAGCCAATTTAATTAACCGAGCAGATGCAATTGAGGCATTAAAAATTACTAGAGAAAGTTTAGTCTGTGCTTTGAAAACAGAAAGGATTCTCAGGGAAAATCAGCAATTTATCGGCCGCCGTTACGAGTTATTTGCTAATATTGAAAGTAATTTGGCTGCTTTGATGGCGGTGGATGTGAGCGATCGGGCGACTGAATACGGGCGGTTGTTGAATGAGGCTTTGGAAATTGGGATGAGCGTGCACAAAGAGGTAAGAAAGTTGCAAAATGGGCGTTAGAGTTGCTGGTTTGTAGTAAAAGTAGTAACTTCTATATTGCACCATGCTCAAGAACAGGCAGGATGCCTGTTCCACAAAAATTAAATTTTATTGTGGGGCGGGCAGGATGCCCGCCCCTGAAAGGCTTATTGAAAATGGTGCAATATAGAAGTTACTACAATTTTTTTTACACCGCAAATTTCAATCCTCAAAAATATCCAACTGTTCGCCCTCCGACTCTTTTTTACCATCTTTTTTAACACCCTTTCGGAGCCCGATCGCAATTTTGCTATGTTTCTCAATCTGCTTCATCACCTGTCTCGCCCTGTCAATCACCGAGGGCGGTAAACCAGCTAATCTGCCCGCTTCAATTCCGTAAGATTTGTCAGCACCTCCCGGCTGAACTTGGTGCAAAAATACGATTTGATCCGGCAATTCTTTGACTGTCACCTGATAATTTGCGACATTATCCAAAATAGAAGCTAACTCATTCAATTCGTGATAGTGAGTAGCAAAAATTGTCCGCGCCCGAATCTCAGTTGCTAAATATTCCGCTACAGACCAAGCAATCGACAGTCCGTCAAACGTCGCCGTTCCCCTGCCAATTTCATCTAACAACACCAATGATTGCGGCGTCGCGTGATTGAGAATATTTGCAGTTTCGTTCATTTCCACCATAAACGTAGATTGACCGGTTGCCAAATCATCTACTGCGCCGACGCGGGTAAAAATGCGATCGCAAATTCCCAAACTCGCAGCTTTCGCGGGCACAAAACTGCCCATTTGCGCCATTAACTGGATCAAACCCACCTGCCGCAAATAACAACTCTTCCCGCTAGCATTCGGGCCGGTTAAAATAATTAAATCTGGGCGGTTTAACGATTCTTCCCGGCCCAAAAAAGCAGAATTAGGTACAAAGAATCCCGGCGGCAAAGACTTTTCCACCACAGGATGACAACCTTCAATAATTTTAATTTCCCGACTTTCTGTCATAGTCGGGCGACAGTAATTCTGGTAAACTGCTACTTCTGACAAACCGCACAAAACATCGGCCGCCGCCACGGCGCGGGAAACATTGCGAATAATTTCGGCGTGTTCTCCTACCTCCGATCGCACTTTAGCAAAAATATCGTATTCCAATTGATTTAAATCTTCCCGCGCCGTCAGAATTCGCACTTCCCTTTCTTTTAATTCTTCAGTGCTGTAGCGTTCTTCATTGGT
This sequence comes from Microcoleus sp. S28C3, assembly GCF_036700785.1. Classification (NCBI taxonomy): domain Bacteria; kingdom Bacillati; phylum Cyanobacteriota; class Cyanophyceae; order Oscillatoriales; family Microcoleaceae; genus Microcoleus; species Microcoleus sp. S28C3. Next base: position 26,080 of record NZ_JAUBPO010000001.1, read on the forward strand.
GAGAGTTTGCTTGCGGGTGTAGTCGTTCGGCACTTGGTCTACTTTCGACTTGGTAATGCTGATGTAATAGCCGAAAGCTTTATTGTAGCCAACTTTTAAATTAGAAATTCCCGTGCGTTTTCTCTCAGTTGCTTCTAAATTTGCAATCCATTCTTGGTCGGCTGATGCAGTGTGGCGCATTTCATCTAGCATGGGATTGATTCCCGAGCGAATCAAACCTCCTTCTTTTAAATGAATCGGCGGTTCATCAACTAAATGAGCGTGAATCTTAGTTGATAATTCTTCTAAAATTGGCGGTACATTTTGCAGCGCTTTCAAATAGGGCGATCGCCCTTGGGCTGCGATCGAGGCTAATGCCGGCAGTTTTCCCAGAGAATCAGCTAAAGCGACCAAATCCCGCGCGCTAGCTGTTCCAGAACCGGCGCGGCCTGTCAGTCTTTCGATGTCGTAAATTTGGCGCAGCAACTGCTGCAAATCTTGGCGCAGGGCGTTATTTTCTACTAATTCTTGAATCGTGTCGTGTCGGGCGCCAATGCCTTTAATGTTGAGCAAAGGTTGCAGCACCCAGCGGCGCAAAGCGCGGCCTCCCATTGCGGTGCTGGTTTTGTCTATAGCCCACAGCAGCGAACCGTGAAAAACCCCATCTCTGACTGTTTGAGTAATTTCGAGATTGCGGCGGGTTTGGTAGTCGAGTACGAGAAAATCGGTGAGAGTGTAAGTGTGCAATCTTTGCAAAGAAACTGCTTTTTCCTTTTGAGTTTCTTCGAGATATTGCAGCAAACCGCCGGCGGCGCGCACTGCTAGGGAAAGGTGTCCGCATCCCATACCTTCGAGCGATCGCACTTTGAACTTTTGCAGGATTCTCTGTTTCGCTTCGGACAAAGTAAACGGAACTTGCGATCGCAAAGAATAGCAAAACGAATTCGGCAAACAATCGGGTAAATGCTCGGATTTCTCTCCGGGCCTTAACATAGTCACCAAATCCGGCGCATTAGTCGGTACCAAGACTTCCGAAGGTTGCAAGCGCAGCAATTCTAAGGTTAATTGTTCTAAACTGTCTGCTTGGGTAGTGACGAATTCTCCCGTAGAAATATCTGTATAAGCCAATCCCCAATGTTCCCCAGCGATGACGACTGCTGCTAAAAAATTATTTTGTCTGGGTTTGAGCATTCCGTCATCAGTCAAAGTTCCGGGAGTGAGAATGCGGGTAATTTCGCGCTTGACTTGGCGGCCTTCTTTAGCAGCAATCGACGCATCTTCCACTTGGTCGCAAACTACTACAGCATAGCCTTTTTCTACTAACATTGAGGTGTAGCGGTCGACGGCGTGGTGCGGCACTCCTGTCATCGGCACTCTGCCAATTTCCTTGCCGCTTTCTTTGCTAGTACAAACAAGTTCTAATTCCTGCGAAATAGTAACTGCATCTTGGAAAAAACACTCAAAAAAATCTCCGACTCGAAACAATAAAAGTGCGTGGGGATACTGTTCTTTCACTTCCACATACCGCTGCATCATCGGCGTTAGCTTGGTGAATTCTAATAGGCGGTGGTCGGCATTGCGGATGTTGGGTTGATTGGGGTCTGTTGGGGTAGATGCAGTGTAAGGCATAAAAGGCGATCGATAAATTTTAATCTTTAACAACTTTAGCGCAAGCTCGGCTTTTAGCTATAACTAATATACAATATTTGACGATTAATCCTTCTTAAGCAGGGTGCGTGATTCTCAATATTGGGGCATGGTGTTGAGCTATACAAAAGTCACGCACCCTACTTAATAATCGATAAACCCGCTTTTAGTTGAGAAGTTTTCGGTCGCTATTTATCTAATGTGAGCTTAAGCCTCCGCTATAGTGAGATTAAGTGCGAAGGTTTTATTTATTGTGAGAGAAGAGCGATCGCCGATCGACAAAAACAATCTCAGCTATGTAGTTCTTAGCTGTTATAGCAGATGTTGAAGGAAGAAAGAACAAGGAAAAACGAAAAAGGAAAAAGGCTTTAGTTATCTAGAAGAGAAGGAATAAGGCTTTAGTTATCTAGTAGAGAAGAAAGAAGCAATTTTCGGCAACGGTTTCAGCAATTAAGAACGTTCTAACCGTCGGGCGCGGTTGCTATAACTGTTGGGGCTTAACAGAAGAATGTGAAATCTCCCGCACTTTAGCTGGAGGATAAGCTTTACATTTTTGTTATTGAAAACAGCCGGAAGATAGATTTATAAATTATACCTACGATAGAGATAAAATTTATTTTATCGGGTTAAAGTAAAAATTATCCAAGTAAGTGATTTATCAGCGTAGTAAATTTAAGATTTACATCAAAAATCTACTAGCTAGTAGTTAACTAGAGGAAAAAAATAATGAAAGCTCTTTGCTGGCACGGAGCAAATGATGTGCGAGTTGATAATGTACCAGACCCAACAATTATCAATCCGCGCGATGCAATAGTTAAAATCACGTCTACAGCAATCTGCGGCTCAGATTTGCACCTCTACGATGGCTTCATCCCGACAATGCAATCGGGCGACATCATGGGGCACGAATTCATGGGGGAAGTAGTCGAACTCGGCAGCCAAGTCAAGAACTTAAAAAAGGGCGATCGCGTCGTCATTCCTTTTACTATTTCTTGCGGCAGTTGCTTCTTTTGCAACCGCGATTTGTGGTCGCTGTGCGACAACTCCAACCCCAATGCTGGGCTGGCTGAAAAAATCTACGGTCATTCGCCGGCGGGACTGTTTGGCTACTCGCATTTAACGGGTGGCTATGCAGGAGGCCAAGCAGAATACGCGCGGGTTCCGTTTGCAGATGTCGGCCCTTTAAAAATTCCCGACGGACTTTCTGACGAACAAGTATTGTTCCTCACCGATATCTTTCCTACCGGTTACATGGCCGCCGAAAACTGCGACATTCAGCCGGGGGATACTGTAGCAGTTTGGGGATGCGGGCCGGTCGGACAATTTGCGATCAGAAGCGCGTTTATGCTGGGGGCCGATCGAGTAATTGCGATCGACCGCGTACCGGAACGCTTGCAAATGGCGGCCGCGGCAAAAGCTGAAATCATCAATTACGAAGAAATGGACGCCGGGGAAGCCGTCACCGAAATGACCGGGGGACGCGGGCCCGACTCTTGCATCGACGCGGTGGGAATGGAAGCCCACGGCACCGGTCTCGACGCTTTGTACGACAAAGCCAAGCAAGCCGTGCGGTTGGAGAGCGATCGACCTACGGCCCTGCGACAAGTGATCCTCGCGTGTCGCAAGGGTGGTACAGTGTCAATTCCCGGCGTTTACGGCGGCTTCGTTGACAAAGTGCCATTAGGTGCAGCTTTCAACAAAGGTTTGACCATGAAAATGGGACAGACGCACGTTCACCGCTATTTGCGGCCTTTGCTCGATCGCGTTCAAAAAGGCGAAATTGACCCGTCATTCGTAATTACGCACCGAATGAAATTGGATGAAGCGCCCCACGCTTACGAGATTTTCAAACAGAAAAAAGACAACTGCATCAAAGTTGTCCTCAAACCCTAACTCGCATTTAGCCTTCAAGGAAAAACTATGCTTTTACAAGAAAAAGAATCAGGCGACTTGATTGAAATCCTCGATGTAGATGCTTTAATCAGCCCTACAAAAAATGAAGTGCCGGGAAAAAATCAAGCTGGTGAAGAAGAGCAAGAGAAAGCAAATTTTCCAAAAAGTAAATTAGTGTTTCCTTCCGGTGAAGCTCTACCGCGTTGTTGGACTGAGGAAAACTATAAAACTAGCTGATTCAAGACATTCCTCCTAGCCCCCCCTTGTTAAGGGGGGGACTGGAAGCTAGGGCTAGGGACACGGCACATAGGTGTCGGCTAAACCCGAAAAACCGCTCTCCCACAGGGGTTAAAACCTCTGCCGGAGGGCGGTTTTGACGTGTTTTTTGACACCCGGAAGACACAGCGCTGTGTTTGTTTAAATAGAATGTACGATCGACTAAATTTAATAGAGTCTTTAGTTCGCAGGCGCGAAAAACCGCATTAAACTAAAGTGATAAAGATAACCGGGTTTGATTGAGTTTCTTTATGACTAAAAGCTGATTTCCTCCCTCACGGGCAGCGTTACAAATAAGGGAAGTTAATCAAACAACCCTGGGAGGAATTCCCCATGTTTTACCATAAGAAGCCACTACAGTATTACAAAAGACCAGAAAAGCCAGATGCCGTTTACGCCAAGAAAATACAAGAACTAATTGGCGGTACATTTGGCGAAATGACAGTGATGATGCAGTACCTATTTCAAGGTTGGAACTGCCGAGGCCCTGCCAAATATCGCGATATGCTGCTTGATGTCGGTACAGAAGAAATCGGGCATATCGAGATGCTAGCAACTATGATTGCTCACTTGTTAGATAAAGCTCCTGTATCTATGCAAGAAGACGGTTTCAAGGATGCTGTGGTGGGTGCTGTGATGGGTGGAAACAGCCCGCGAGATGCGATCGCCGCCAGCATGAATCCGCAGCACGCAATTGTATCGGGTTTGGGCGCACTTCCTAGCGACAGCGTAGGGTATCCCTGGAACGGCCGTTATATCGTTGCTAGCGGCAATCTTTTAGCAGATTTTCGCTCGAATTTGCACGCCGAATCGCAAGGAAGATTGCAGGCTGTGCGGATGTATGAAATGTCAGACGATGCGGGCGTGAAAGACACCCTGAGTTTTATGATCGCCCGCGACACGATGCACCAAAATTTGTGGCTGGCGGCGATCGAAGATTTAGAAAGTTCGGGAATGGAAACAACACCCGTTCCGAGTTCCTTCCCGCAGGAGTTGGAAAAGTCACAATTTGCTTATCAGTTTTGGAATCATTCTGAAGGTTCCGAAAGTAGCCAGGGACGCTGGGCGAAAGGCAAATCAATGGACGGCAAAGGCGAGTTTGAATATGTCGCCAATCCCCAACCGTTAGGGCCAGAAATAGTACCGCCGCAGCCCGAACCAAAATTGCACGGCACCGGGATGAAATAGCCAATCAAAAAGTTAATAGTAAGCTGGTCAGTCCCAGATTAACTTAACTAATTAAGGACTAAAATGCTTACTCCTAACCTAACACAAACGAAAGTTCTTACTACAAACCTTTGGTTAGTAGTAAGAACTTTCATCGCTGATTTGCTAATTAATTAGTTAAGGACTGAAGTCCTTACTACAAACCAGGTTTTGACAATAAGTCTAATAACTAACAACAAATAAGTTATGCAATTGCAAGCAGTAATTCTCGATATTGACGGTACTCTGACGCTCAGCAATGACGCCCACGCTCAAGCTTGGGTAGAGGCATTTGCGGCTTACGGCTACGAGGTGCCGTTCGAGAAAGTTCGCCCGCTAATTGGCATGGGAGGCGACAAAGTTATACCCAAAATGGTATCAGGACTTTCCGACGAAGCAGGCGACGGGAAAAAGATTGCACAGCGGCGCAAAGAACTGATTGTTAACCGCGCTCCCGAACTTTCTCCAACCCCCGGTTCGCGGGATTTACTGTTAAAAATGCAGCAAGAAGGATTGCAGCTAATTATTGCTACTTCATCTACCACCGAAGAACTTTCCGGTTTGCTGAAAGCTGCACAAGTTGACGATTTATTGGATCGAGCCACGACATCTAGCGATGCGGAAGCTTCTAAACCGGAACCGGATATTGTGGAAGCTGCTTTGAGCAAATTGCAGGTGGAAGCGAGTCAGACTGTGATGTTAGCTGATACTCCTTACGATATCGAAGCTGCGGGCAAGTGCGGGGTGCCAGTAATTGCTTTTCGGTGCGGAGGTTTCGATGATACTTCGCTGGCAAATGCTGCGGAAATTTACGATCACCCTGCTGATTTGTTGGCGCATTATGACGATTCTATTTTAGGGAAAAAGGAGCTGGTAGCGCGTTGAAGTAATATAGCTAACTGAGGGGAATCGCCCCTAAAGTAGCCTGAGTGGCTACGATCCACTCGACTTGATGGGCTTCTGTGATATCTGGAATATCCAGCCGCGCAGCTAATTTGCGAATGACTGCTTCGGGTACTGTTGCTGTGCGCGATCGATTCCGCTGCAATATTTCTTCTAGAGGTACTTCCAGATAAACAATGCGAATTCGCGCTTGATAAGCAGCAAAAAAATCAATTAATTGCTGCCGCATTTGTTTAGTGGTATTCGTGGCGTTCCACACAAAAGAACGCCCCTCACTCATGTATTCGCGCGCTTTTTGTTTGGCTGCTGTGACCACATTTCCAGGGGTTTCGTCGGGAGGGACATTCATCTCTTTTCGCAGTGCATCCAGCGAGATTACTGGCAAATCTGGGAGATTTTTCCGAACCCAATAATCTTTACCGCTTCCTGGCAAGCCAGACATCAAAATTACTTCGCATTTAGTGTCGTCAAATGCTTCGTAATCCGGGTTTCCGTTCTCTTTGCGGAAGTAGATAAATCGGCTGTGTGCTGATGGGAATTGTCGGGGAGAATCCAAACATTTATTTTCTTGACAAAACTCCCGAAATAGTTGTATTTTATCGAGCAGTTCTTGTTTGTCGGCGCAGTGGCGGCCGCGCACGTCTGCTTCTGCTAAAAGTGCGAGGAAATCGCAGCGGACAACTTGACTAACTTTAATTACTGACTGCTGCGGGTTGGGTTTGTCGATCAGCCAGATGGGTAAACTGCCGAATTTGACGATCGCCACAACTGTTTCGCGAATGTCAAACTGCACAGGTGGCTCGAATTGAGATAAAATTTGTCTGACCATTCTCGCACCTTGGCGGGCGTGACCTTTTGAGCTAATTCTGCCATTTTCTTCTGTCTTTGTAAAGGCAGGTTTTGCGACATCGTGCAGCAAAGCGGCGGCAAAAAGCATCGATCGGTCTTTTTCGGGAAGTTGCCGCCAATTTGGGGAAGATATTAAGGCTTCACAGACCATTTTGGTGTGAATAAAAACATCTCCTTCGGCGTGGTAAATCGGGTCTTGCTGACATCCTTTGAGGCTGTCAATCCAGTCGAAATGCGTTTGAATACCGTCCCAATCCAGGAACCAATCGGGCGGTTCGGGACAAAAGGGAAAAGTCCAAGGCGGCGAGGGCGATAACAGTGTATTCATAAATTCACCTGCTAGTTAACTAAAATTAAATAAATCTGCGCCGGGACGCAGAATATTGGGTATAATTGGGCGATTTAGCCAATGTCCTTCGGCATTTTTAATAGCAGTCAAAAAACTGGCACGCACGTATTTGTAACGCGCCTTTACTATCCCATCTTCTTCGACTTTAATGTACAGACCCTCCATGCGATCGCTCTTGTCAGTCTCTTTCAAACACCGTTCTTCATCTAATCCCAATTCCCGACAGTACAAACGCAAGCTTTCCAAATGTCCGGGTTGAATAAAATTAGATTTGTCCATAAACTGCATCATTTGCTTGGGAGATTTCAACACTCCCGAAAACAGCACGGGAACGGACACGAACGGCAGTCCGCTTAACAAATTGCGGCGGGATTCTGTACTCAAAAATTGATTGGTTTCTAAGTCGAGCACATCGTATTCCATGAAATAGTGCGGCAAAAAATCATAAAAGACAGTGTGTTTGGCATAAAGCCATTCACCGTAAAGAATATAGCGATTTCCCAGGACTTTTCCCAGGGTTCCGCTGAGACTGAAAGCCCACTGTTTGAATAAGTTAAAATGTTTTTCCCTCGGCCCGCCGGTGAGATAGTGGCCGCGACTTTGCAGCAGCATTTGTCCGTCTGGTGCGAAGCTGATGCCTGTATTAGCGCCGTCTACCTTTTCTTCAATCACTGTAGGGCGATCGCTAAGGGCGCTAAATGGCACGCTATCGAGGTCTTCATCGCCTGGTTGGAAACGCGAACCTTCGATGTGATAAGTTCTAGGATATTTAACAATTTTGAGCATCAGCCCATCCATTTTAGATTTAAGATTTCAGAGGCAACCCCATCCATTTTAGATTGTAATTTTAGATTTGAGACTTTAGAGGCGACCCAATCTATTTAACCATTATAATGAAATGAGCACAAAGGAGCGTGTAAGTTGAAAAATCAAAGTTTTCAGAGCATATCATCAGCACTCGCTGGGATTCTATTAGTAGGCGCGCTACTCATCGGTTTAAACTCTTTTGTTGTCATCAATCCAGGCGAAGCAGGGGTAGTCAGCGTTTTAGGAAAAGCCAAAGATGGAGCATTGTTAGAGGGGTTTCACCTCAGACCCCCGCTGATATCTAAGGTAGATGTGTACGATGTAACAGTGCAAAAATTTGAAGTTCCCGCCCAGAGTGCTACTAAAGACCTTCAGGATTTAAATGCTAGTTTTGCGATCAATTTTCGCCTTGATGCTGAGAGAATAGTTGAGATCAGAAGAACTCAAGTAACTTTGGAGAATATAGTCTCAAAAATTATTGCTCCTCAGACTCAAGAAGCATTTAAAACAGCGGCTGCACTCAGAACCGCCGAACAATCTATTACTCAAAGAAGTGAACTGAAGAGAGACTTTGATACTGCGCTGAAGGACAGGCTATCAAAGTATGATGTAATCGTCCTCGATACGAGCGTTGTTAACATTCGATTCTCCACAGATTTTGCAAAAGCGGTTGAGGAGAAACAGGTTGCTGAACAGCGGGCGCAAAGGGCGGTTTATGTGGCTCAGGAAGCAGAGCAACAGGCTCAAGCTGACATTAACCGCGCTCAAGGTAGGGCGGAAGCTCAAAGGCTGTTGGCTGAAACTTTGAAGGCTCAGGGCGGCAATTTAGTTCTGCAAAAAGAGGCGATCGAAGCTTGGAGAAGCGGGGGCGCTCAGATGCCAAAAGTGTTGGTGATGGGCAGCGGTTCGAGTCGGGTTCCTTTCATTTTTAATATGAGCGATATTCAAGAAGAACCCGATCGCCCGCAAGTGACCAACAATTAAAATATGACTGAGGGTAACAAACTCGGTGTCTCCGAAAATATTGGCTTTGCTAAGCAGAAATCTCGCCATAAACCGAGTTTCCTCAGAAAGCGCACATAAGTCCTATGAGAGTTGCCGGAATATGCTACACTTCTGAAAGCCACAATATAACGACAGTTTGAAACCTGTCGCTATAAAAGCGAAGTCCGCAATTAACACGCAGGCAACACACTCATTTTAGGAAGCAAGGAAAAATCATGACCCGCGCTATTATGGAAACCGACAAAGGCACAATCAATTTGGAATTGTTCGATGCGGATGCGCCTAACACAGTGAAGAATTTTGTTGACTTGGCGGAAAAAGGTTTTTACGATGGATTGGCTTTTCACCGAGTCATTCCTAACTTTATGATTCAAGGTGGCTGTCCAAAAGGCAATGGAACCGGCGGCCCCGGCTACAAAATCAAGTGCGAAATCAACTCCAACAAACATTTGGCAGGAACTTTATCGATGGCTCACGCAGGTAAAGATACGGGTGGTAGCCAATTCTTTATTTGCCATTCTCCCCAGTCTCATTTAGATGGAGTTCACACAACTTTTGGCAAAACTGAGGATATGTCTGTCGTCAATGCTATCCGCCAAGGTGACAAGATTCTTTCGCTGAAAATTGAGCATTAATTTCCTCTAATTAGTTGCGTTTGTAGTAAGGACTTTAAGTCCTTATTGCAAACAAAACGTGTGAAAGTTAAGAGTTTTAAAATCTACAATTTATGACAATAATTTCTTGATGGTACAAGCCCCCGGATTTATCCGTGGAATCAATCCAAAATCCAAAATCCTTGCATCCTCAAGCCCCCGGATTTATCCGTGGTGTCAATCTAAAATCTAAAATCTAAAATCGAATGACTGTTATCAATGATTCTGCTGTGGTGGCTGAGTTAACTGAACTATATTTAAAATACGAAAAAGCTCTTTGTACGAACGATATTGAAACTCTCGATAATTTGTTCTGGGATGCGCCGGAAGTCGTGCGGTTTGGGGTGACGGAGAACCTGTACGGGAGCGATGAGGTGAGGGCTTTTCGCCAAGGGCGATCGCCTGTAAATGTCGATCGAGAAATTTTCAACCTCAAAGTCGTGACATTCAATGCAGACACGGCGGCTGTGACGCTGGAATTTCGCCGTGTAATGGATGGAGTGGTGCGGCTGGGGCGGCAGAGTCAGATGTGGCGAAAGTTTCCTCAAGGGTGGAAGATTGTTTCCGCTCACGTTTCTTTGTTGCCGGGGGAGGGATGAGCGGTGATACACCTCCGATTAAGGTGATATAATTTCCCCTGTAGGCATTTGAATTTGATTATTGTTGAGCCATTTAATTCCGCAGATATTCTTTTTTTTCTTTAGTATTAGTGCTTCTGCTTTGTCACCTGCCTTCTTCATAGGCGAAGGTGGCACCTCAGGTTCGTTTTCATTTTCATTGACTCTAAAATAAAGCTCTTGCCCATCAGAAGAGAAGATTTTTTTTTCAATAAAAGGCATTAACTTGTATCTTAACCTCAGACTGCATGAACCTGTGGTATCATCGCGATCGTTCAACATGAAATCTCCGTTGTAGTAGCTGTAAACAGATTTTAATTGATTGGGTGATTGTACAACTTGTACGAGTTCTCCTCTTTCTCCAAAAATCACTATACCAATCACATATTCGGGTAATTTACCCAAATAATAAAGTAGGGTGCAGGTAGAAATAATTAAGGAAAAAGCGACTATTCTTACAGCTAACTTGTCGGGATTTTGTACGAATGTTTCTGGGTCTAAAAATACATAAAAAACATATATTAACAAAAAACATATACCAAATAATCCCGCCCACACGTCAAGATCCACACCTGCTAAAGAATAGGGACAGAGTACGATAATTAAATTTAATATATTAAAAATTATCGCGCCCCACACTATAAATTTTGATTTCATATTTTTAGAGGCTGTAAATGAAAATGATTCTAAAGCGGTATCCAAAAGCTCAATTTAACTATAGCCGGAGCAATTCTACCATAGCTGCACGTCTTTCTTGGTTATCCACTTTTGCAGTAGCTGGGTCATTACCGCAATTTTCCGGATCCTCTCCCCTAATACAGTTCATATTTGAGCAAAGTACACGGAATCGATCCATTAAAAACCGGAATTCGCCGCGATGTCCTGAGTCCCACCTTTTTACCCAACTCCTTATTCCCAGTCAAAATAAACGCATTCCAACCTTTAAAACGATTTTTGAAAATATCCCCCAACATCTTGTACAAATCTCCCAATTCGCTAGCATCTCCCAGGCGCTCTCCGTAGGGAGGATTGCAAATCAAAACGCCTCTGTCTGCGGGTGCTTCCAACTGGGATAGCTCGGTTTGAGCAAACTGAATCTTACCGGAAATACCGGCTTGCTGCGCGTTCGTGCGAGCTTGGGTTAACATATCGGAATCGCGATCGCACCCAGCAACCACTTGCTGAAGCTCCGGTAACTCACTATTTTCAGCTTCTGCCCACAATTTATCCCACAAAGGTTCGTCAAAATCCCGCCAAGTCATAAATCCAAACTTTTCTCGAAACAATCCCGGTGCAATATTCAAAGCCTTTAAACTCGCTTCCAAAGGCAAAGTTCCAGAACCGCACATCGGGTCTAAAAACGGCAAATCTGGCGTCCATTCTGCCATCTCCAACAAAGCCGCAGCTAGGGTTTCTTTGAGGGGAGCAAGCCCCATCGCCGGTCGATATCCCCGGCGGTGCAAACTGCCGCCAGAACTGTCTAAACTTAAAATAGCTCTATCTTGATGAATGTGAATGTTAATTAGCAAATCGGGATGCTCTACATCAACATTAGAACGCTTGTTAAATTGAAGGCGCTGTTGGTCGGCGATCGCATTTTTGACCTGCAAAGCTGTATAGTGAGTGTGGTTCAACTTTTCGTTGCCGCCGGTGCAGTTTACTGCTAAAGTATTTTCGGGATACAAGTATTCGTCCCAAGGGATTTTCTGCACTTCGCGGTAGAGCATATCTGAGTTGTAACACCGGAATTCAGCGATCGGCATTAGCACTCGAAAAATTGTTCTCGACCAAAGATTGACGCGGTACAATAAAGTGCGATCGCCCGCAAAGTAAACCCCAGTAAAATCTGGCTTGACATCCTGAGCCCCTAAACGTTCTAATTCTTGGGCGGCAATAGTTTCTAAACCGCGCGCAACTGTAGCAAAATATTGATTCATTTGTTAATGGTTAATGGTAATGGTTAATTGTTAATTGTTAATTGTTAGTGGTTACTACTGACAACTGATAACTGACCGATCACCATAGTAGCTGGTTTTAATCATAAGTCTCAAAAAAATAATCTACCTTCAGGCAGATGCGTCGGTTCACCCATGCTAGCTTATTAAGAATAATATTCAACAAGTTCTCGCATTTCCATCCCTCTATTTATAGCGCTGACCGCGGCAACATAGGCGGTAAACCTTAAAACTCTTACTTTCACAGGACTTCAGCTCTCATGCTCAACTTGATATCTCATTCTTGCGGATGAGCTTTCTTCTCAACTCTTGAAAATCTTTATTAACTACTTGCGCAATTTATTGACTTTATGCTAAGGTACTTAGAGCTTGAGATTGAACCCTCAACACAATTGTTAAGGAACATCTGAGCTAGATCGGTTTACTACATTTGGAGACATTTATGTCAAAGCAAATTGACGGATCGACTTTCAAACAATCCCGTGCCAGCAAAATTCAAGTTGAAGTCAAGGAAATTGCCAAGCAGGTAACAGCTAAAAACCTCTCATCTCATCTGAATGTTGATGCTGATGGTAGCGATGTTAGCAACGAATAATTAAAAGTCTTTTCTGTTAGACTTCGATCCCCAAGCAAGAAGTAATAGATTGTACTCCTTGCTTGCGGGATAACTATAGGGGCATTGCCTCTGAAGATTAATTTTTTCAAATTTTATTGAGAAAAATTGTCATAAAGAATTATGCGATCGATCGCCAACCTATTGCAACCATACAATCTCAAAGATTTTCTAGATGACAACTGGACAACCAAAGCAGTTGTAATTCCCAGCGAAGGCAAAAAAGACTTTTCACATTTATTTTCCTGGGAAAAACTGAACTACCTTCTCAACTTTCACGAATTAAAATACCCCGACATCCGCTTAGCAATAGGAGGAAAAGTCCTCGATGAAAGCGCCAATGAAAACCTCATCAAATCCTGCCAATCTGGAGCAACTTTAATTATAAATGAAGTACACAAACTAATTCCAGAAATCGCTCACTTTGCTGCGGAAATAAAATCAGATTTTGGCTATGGAAATCAAGTAAATGCCTACTGTTCCTGGCCGGAAAAACAAGGCTTTTTTTCCCATTATGACACCCACGAAGTTTTTATATTGCAAGTAGATGGAATCAAGCAATGGTATGTATTTGAAGACACAATTAAGTATCCGCTGAAAGATCAAAAATCCTCATCTTTTCCACCACCAGAAACCGAAGCATATTTAAGCTGTATTTTACATCCAGGGGATGTGCTTTACATACCGCGCGGACATTGGCATTATGCAGTTGCTTGCGAAGAACCATCGCTGCATTTAACATTAGGAATACATTGCAAAACCGGAATTGACTTTTTAGAATGGTTGGTTGGCGAATTGCGCGAACAATCAGATTGGCGCAAAAGTTTACCGCTACGAACAAACGCAGATTCTATCAATGCAAATGTCAACAGTTTAATTGCCCAATTGCACCGCTACGCAAACAATAAAAATCTTGCAGATGAGTATAGCAGTTATCTGGACAGTTTAGGAAAACCTGTTGCCAAATATTCTTTGCCTCATCAAGCAGGATTCAATATTTTTCCCTGTGGTGTGCAAACCAAGTTTAGAATTCCCAAGTTTCAGCGGGTGAGAATTCACGAATTATCTGATGGTGGCGGATACAAAATAGTTGTTGCAGGTAAAGAAGTATCCCTGAGAGGAGTCACAGCTAAATTTACGGACAATTTATTTAGTACGGAGTTTTTTACTGGGGAAGATGTTATGGATTGGTTGCCGGATTATGATTGGGAAATAGATGTAGTGCCACTTTTGTCGAAGCTGGTAGTTGAAGGAATTATTTTTGTTGGTTAAAATTGGAGAAGAAAATGAGTTCTTATAAATGGGTTGTAAAAAGACCAATTTCTGACACATACAATGAGTTAAACAATGATGGATAAGTTTTTTTGTGCTGATGCTTCTAAATGCGTTGAAGAGGATATTATTGGCAGCGGTAGTAATTACCAAACCTATATATTAATTGAATGTTGTTTACCTTGGGAATCTGAAGCGTTTAATTCTAAACAAATTTCCCAAAATCTCAAGGATTTGGTAGAGGAAGTAGAACGTTCAAAACAGAAAATCAGATTTTTGTTGATAAATAACGATCGAACCAAATGTTCTAATCAGCGCAAAGTTTTGATTTATGAAAATAAAGAACAGGAACTTTTTGGCGGTTACGAAAAGCATGAATTTAATGTAGATAGTTTTGATAAAGTAGCGGGAGTTGTCAAAAGTTATTTAGCTGGAGAAGTCCCTAATTGCGAAACCGAAAACAAGCAAACTAGAGATATTTTGGTTTGCACTCACGGCAGTCACGATATGTGTTGTGCGAGATACGGCAATCCTTTTTATGCCCAAGCAACTGCTTTAGCTTCTGAGTTAGAATTGAATGATGTTCGCGTTTGGAGATCCAGTCACTTTGGGGGACACCGCTTTGCACCGACTGCGATCGATTTGCCTGATGGCAGATATTACGGAAATCTCGATCGCGCGTCATTCCAATCAATTTTAACGCGAACTGGCGATATCGAATGCTTGAATAAAGTTTATCGTGGTTGGGGAATTTTGCCAAATCCTATCCAAGTTTTGGAAAGAGAATTGATTGTGCTTTACGGGTGGGATTGGTTTAACTACAAAGTCGCCAGCAAAATTCTCGATTTAGAGACAAAAAATGATGCTTTTTTAGCTGAAATTACCTTTGAAAAAGCCGACGGTACGTACACCTATCGTGCCGATTTGGTAAAAGATGAAGCCAAAACTGTTCGACTCAAAGGTTCCTGCGGTGCTAAAAAAGAGTCGGAATTTGTCAAATATTCTGTAGAAAATATCCATTTTTACTCGAAAAAGGAGGAGTTAAAGTTTGCAATCTCTCCTTCAGTTTCGCTGCCAAAGTTGGTCGAAACTGTGTAAAAGCGTGTCCGATCTATCGTGCATAATACATAGGCGGGGGCGGGTTTTTGAGATTGTCGGTTTTTGACAAATATTGTTGGTGAACCCGCCCCTACAGGAATCATGGTTGAATGTCTAACTGCATAAATATGTGCGGGATTCCCAGGTAATCAAAGGGATTTTCTTGTTCGGAAAATCCGAGCTTTTGGTAAAACTTAATGGCATTAATGCGAGACATAAGTCTCAAAGTTTTGAGATTTTTTTGCTGAGCTTTTGCTATTAAATTTTTAATCAATTTAGTGCCGATTCCCCGATTTTGAAATTCAGGAAGCACTGCAACGTAGCTGATGCTTCCTAATTCTAGGGATAATTGGCGCAGTCGGGCTGAAGCAATGATTTTGCGATCGCACATGGCAATTAAATGCAAAGCACCCTCTTCGTGATTATCCCTTTCGCTACCAATCTCCATTCCTAGAGGCGATCGCAAAACCAGCCACCGCTGGTAAAACAACTCTTCTAATTCTTGTTTGTTTCTAACCGGGCGTATATCTAGTTGAGGCATTTTTATCTTGTAGGGTGCATCGCCGCCAGATTTTAGATTTAATTTGCAGATTGTAGGATGCCGACGCACCCTACGGTATAATGTGCGAGTTACAAACTGTCAGTAATACTGGTGAAATTAAAAGCTTTCACGCGCACTCCGGGCACGACACAACCGCCGTAACGCTTCACCGCACTAACTGCATCCACATCGCGCAACATATCAGGTAAAACTTGATTGAAACGCAGGTTTTTAATCGGGTAAGCAATCTTGCCATCCTCAATCCAAAAAGTACCGTCGCGAGTCATTCCCGTTACTTCCAATGTTTTCGGATTCACGTAGCGCACGTACCAAGCTCGACTGACAAAAATTCCTCGCTCGGTTTGAGCAATTAAATCTGCTAAACTTTGGTCGGAACCTGTCATCACGATCGGGTAATAAGCACCTTTCGCCTCTTTCCCTTTTTGTGCTGCCCAGTAGCGGGAATAAGACAAACTTTGAGGTACGCCATCTTTGATGATTTCCAAATAGTTATTGCTCAATCCGTCGCCGAAAAAAGTATTCGATCGCAGCAAAGGATGAGCCGGATCGCGCTGCACTTGCACTAACGGGCTAAAAAGTTGTTCTCCCGCGCGGTTTCCCTCTGCGTCGGCGATCGACATAAACGATCGCCCCTCATCCGCCGCCCTCGCATCCAAACTCCAAATTACCCACGGTAGCAAATCTGCAAAAGCAGCACCGTCAAAGATTACAGGATAAATGCCGGGAGTGACTTCGCGGGGGTTGCGGGATGCGATCGCCCGATCGAGCACTTGTTCTGCTAATTGGGCGATCGGCAATTCGTTGATACTCCAAGCAGTGCTCTGAGCCCAGCTAGAACCGTTGTCAATGCGAGCAGTAAAGCTGAAATCTGCCTCTGTAGATTGGTTGCAGGCGCGGAGTCCGGTTGACGAGGCGATCGCGTACAGCGACGCCTCAGCGCTCAAAGTACCCGAACCGTCAGCCCCCCCCTGTCCGGCAATGGCGCAAGCTTGCTGCACCATTTTGGCCCGCGCTAGAGGCGATACAGTTGCCGTTGCTGCGTCGAATGCGGGCGATCGCAAATCGTAGGTTTGAGGCGGCAGCAGCGGGATCCATTCGGGGTCTGCCGGCGCAATTCTGGCCAATTCTTCCGATCGCTTGACTGCGGAGGCGATCGCATCTTCATCAAATTCTGTAACAGCAGCAGAGGCGCTTTTGTTGCCAAAATAGCTAGTAATGCTCAGGTTAAATACAGTTTTGCTGATATTTTGGCTGATTTGATTTTCCGAGAATCGGGAAAGAGATTCTTCGCCAGTATAAAGACTGACAAATACTCCTTCCGCCGATGACATTTTAACTGTTGAATCGAGCAGAGAGAGTGCTCTGTCTTCGCTTAAAAGTGCAGGCGATGTTGTTGCAATCATAATTGATAATCGGATGGCAATTTGTTTTTACTTGAGAATTGCTTTAGCAGTCCTGGACGCAAAACCTCTATATGTAAGGTACACGGCCCAAGAGCACGTTACCGCTTATTCTTGAGTCTCTCTGCGCTAGGGCTTCCTTTGTGTAGGAGCGGTTTCAAAGGCTGAGTTTTATAAAGAGCGTTTTTAACTCTTCGCCTCTTTTTTATTCTGAAAAACTAAGCTCCTCCCCCAATTTGAATATCCCTCACTCGCACCGGCACACAAGCGTGAGTCATCTGAGCAACCTGCATCGGCTCGCCCTTTCCGCATATATTAGTACCGCACTGAACCAGCTCCGAAGCTGGCCCGATCGCATCTATTTGATTCCAGAAATCAGTAGTCATCGCCTGATAAGTTACATCCTTCAACATACCGACAACTTTACCTTTTTCCACCTTCCAAAAAGCATCGCCGCCGAATTGAAAATTGCGCCGCTGCTGGTCGATCGAATAACTACCAATACCGTCGATTAAAATCCCATCTTCGGTATCAGCAATCATCTGTGCCAAAGTAGCAGTATGGCTGCCGCCATCCGGGCCCGGCTCCAATCCCAAATTGGGAATTCTCACCATCGGCACGCTCGACCAACTGTCAGCGTAAGCAGAACCGTTGCTGCTACCGCGTCCGAGACGATAAGCCGTCTCTCTGTCAGTGAGATAATCAACTAAAATTCCATCCTTGACAACGTACCAATCTTGTGATTTTACGCCCTCATCATCGTAACCCATTGTACCGCGACCGCCTGGTTGAGTGCGATCGCACTTAAAATTCACCCAAGATGCAGCGTATTGCAGTTTATTTAACTTATCAGTAGTAGCAAAGCTCGTGCCAGCAAAATTAGATTCGTAGCCGTACACCCGGTCTAATTCAGTTGGATGACCGACAGATTCGTGGATTGTCAAAAACAAATTTGTCGGCTTAAGAATCAGGGATTTGCAAATACCAGCAGGGATTTTAGGAGCGCGGACTTTCTCAATAGCTTCAGCCGCAACTCTTTCGACTTGACTCAACAAATCATCTGGATTAATATGTTCGTAACCGATATTCAGGGGCGGGCGTTCGTAACTGCGACTTTGGGCATCGCCGCCCGCAATTGCCGTACAGTCAAAACCCGGATAGCTGCGGTAGATTGTTTGTTCGATTAGCGAGCCTTCTGTAGAAGCAAAAACCTTATCTTCGCGGCTGGACTGCAAAAAAGAATCAGCTTTTTTGATGCCTTGTGCGCCGTGTGCTAGCAGCTTCTCGTTGATAGTTAGCAGCAGTTCGGCTTTGTCAGCAACGGGTACAGAAAAAGGGTCAATGGCGATGGGAGTAATGTAGGTATCGACATATTTTTCGACAGGCACTAACCGCACAGGTTCCTTCTGAGTTAGGCGGCTGCCTTTAGCGATTTCTACAGCCAAAGCGACTATTCTTGCAACCTCTGCCGGCGTTTTGCTGTGACTGGCGGCAAACCCCCAAGCGCCGTCGAGAAGCACCCGCACGCCAAAACCGGAACTTACATTATCTGACAGTTGACTTAAAGATCGATCGCGCGCGTAAAGATTCTGCTTTCGGTAAGTGCAAAAACGCACATCACCGTACTCGCAACCTGTTTTCCGAATCAAATCTACAGCCAAATTTGCCAACTCGTTAGCAGAGATTTTTGCAGTTAATTGCACCATAGTTATTCGTCATTAGTCGTTAGTTGTCAATTATTATAGCGCTTTTCTATTTTTTGAACGAACCGCGAAGAACAGGAAGGAAGAACAGCATCTTCTTCTTTCTCATCCTTCGCGCCCTTCGCGCCTTCGCGGTTCATTTCCTCTGATATCTTGCACCATTATCTATAACTCTTTTATGGGCGGGGAGGATGCCCACCCACAAGAAATTTACTGTTTGTGGAACAGGCATCTTGCCTGTTAATGTGGAACAGGCATCTTGCCTGTTAATGTGGAACAGGCATCTTGCTTGTTAAGCGAGAATGGTGCAAAATCTCATTTTAATCCTACTCCATCTCCTGCAAAACCCCTGTCAAAATTTCCACAAGGCGATCGATATGTTCCTTCTCAATAATCAGCGGTGGCGACAAAGCAATAATATCACCAGTCGTGCGAATTAGCAACCCTTTTTCATAGCATTGCAAGAAACAATCAAAAGCCCGTTTCCCCGGCTTCCCAGCAATAGATTCCAACTCAATTCCCGCCACAAGTCCCAGATTGCGAACATCAATTACGTGCCGCACGCCCTTCAAAGAATGAACCGCATTCTCCCAGTAACCAGCCATCTTATCTGCCCGTTCAAATAACCTTTCTTCCTCATAAATATCCAGCGTCGCCAAAGCAGCCGCACAAGCCAGAGGATGACCAGAATAAGTATAACCGTGAAAAAGCTCGACCGCATTTTCAGGAGCATTCATAAAAGCGTCGTAAATCCCCTCTTTCACAAACACCGCCCCCATTGGCACCGTACCGTTAGTTATCCCTTTCGCCGCCGTCACAATATCGGGAACCACCCCAAAATATTCCGTTGCAAAACTGGAACCTAGCCGCCCGAATCCGGTAATTACCTCATCAAAAATCAGCAGAATTCCGTATTTGTCGCAAATCGCCCGCAGCCGCTCTAAATAACCTTTCGGCGGAATCAAAACCCCTGTAGAACCAGCCACCGGTTCCACAATTACCGCTGCAATATTCGACGCATCGTGCAAAGCGACAATCCGCTCCAATTCATCCGCCAAATGCGCTCCCCATTCCGGTTGTTGGCGGCTGAAAGCATTGTGTTCGAGATTGTGAGTGTGAGGCAAATGATCGACTCCCGTGAGCAAACTGCCAAAAAACTTGCGGTTTGTACCGATACCCCCTACAGAAATTCCCCCAAAACCAACGCCGTGATAGCCGCGTTCCCTGCCGATCAATCTTTGGCGAGTTCCTTCACCTTTCACCCGGTGATAAGCAATCGCAATTTTTAACGCTGTTTCTACAGATTCCGACCCCGAATTAGTAAAGAAAACGCGATCGAAATTGCCCGGAATCATCTTTACCAAACGTTCCGCCAATTCAAAAGCCCCCGGATGTCCCATCTGAAAAGCCGGGGAGTAATCCAAACGCAAAACCTGCTGTTTAACTGCTTCGGCAATTGTCTCACGCGCGTGTCCTGCATTCACGCACCAAAGCCCCGCAGTACCATCTAAAATTGAGCGGTTATCATCGCTTGTAAAGTGCATATCTTTGGCAGAAACCAACATTCGCGGATTCGCTTTAAACTGTCGGTTGGCAGTGAATGGCATCCAGTAAGCGTCCATATTTGTCATGTTTTTTTATCCTTTTATATTGATGCTTCTGCATCCAAACTATAGCTTGCTACCGCTTGTCTATCGCCAGACGCTTATTATAACTTTACAAATAGATATTGGCTGTTTTAATTAAAGCTTAGTTAACGAATCAAACCTTTCTATATACTCGTTACTAAACTCTGCCTGGTAACGCATATCCGGCGGCTCTGCCTCCAATTTTCCGGCTGGGAAAGCGAGGCTCTTCCTCTGGACATCGGTTCCTAGGCAGAGCCTAGAAACCAGTTAAAAATAGATGCGCCTCAGCTTAATTCACGATCGCCGGTACAGACTCATGGTGTAACAAACCGGTCAGCATTTTCACAGGCCTCTCGTCATATGGCCACGCGAAAGCATGGCGAAAAGCGGCCTCTTGACACGCTTGCAACTGCCGAAAATCAATGATATCCAAAGTTAACAAATTCTCGTACTCAAAAGGCAGCCGCACGTTGTGCAATCCCGCGTTGTCAGTACAAATGGCAATATCGACACCAGCTTCAAAACATCGATCGAACACAACCTTCAATTCGCGCATATCCTGCAACGTCCCCGTTTTGAGATAGGTAGTCGGGCAAACTTCTAAGCATTGACCCCTGCGCGCGACTTCTGGCAGCAATTCGGGATATTTTAAGGGAATTTGAATCCCGTGGCCGATACGCATCAGATAGGGCAAAAGTTCGGGATAACAGCCAGAGGTAGTTTCGTAGAGGTGGCCGGTAGTTTTGATGCCGATGGACCTCGCGTACTGGTACAATCCGACAAACTCCTCCAAACGCTCGCCAATACAATCATCGCCGCCAGCTATATCGATCGCGCAAACATATTCTCCCATTTGCGCCGCCAAATCTACGATCGCCCGATTCACCTCATAGGGTAAACGCGAGTGCATACACAAAATTTGGCTGGTAACAATCGGACAATCGCTAATTTGACTTGCCTTGCCCACAACCTTTACAATTTCTGCCATCAAATCAATGCGTTCTGACTGAGCCAAATGTTCTGGAGTACGCAAATAAGGCGTATAGCGCAACTCCAAATAAGCCAGATTTTCAAACACGTAAGCGCCCCGCATCAACCGATAGATAAAATAAGGCAAAGTCTCAACAGTTTGAACGCTTTCTACCAGCGTGTGCAGTTCCAAATACTCATTCAGAGTATTGCGCGGGCGAGTGTAAAAATCCTCAAACTCCGAGTATTTCTGAAATCGATTAACCATCTCAGCATTGTGGCGATCGAAATACCGCCACAGCACCCTAGGAACGACAGAACCACCCAGATGGCGGTGCAACTCAGCGTGTAAAGTCATGGCAACAAAGCCTCTATTTTCTCAATGTTAACAAAAATTAATTTGACCGAAAACAATCGGGTCTGTTGCCTCCGGACTCGTCTGTGGATCGGCTCTCACTAATTTGCGTATCCGATCGACCTGTGAACCGATGTATCAGTGGTCTAGCCTCTAAAATCTAAAATCCAAAATCTAAAATCTAAAATTGATTGACATTTCGGACGCATTCGTCCATAATCGGAGATTGTGTCAACCTGAACTGAACGCGAGAAACCCTTGGCTAACGTAGTTGTGATCGGCGCCCAGTGGGGCGATGAAGGAAAAGGCAAAATTACCGATTTGCTCAGCAAATCCGCAGATATCGTTGTCCGCTACCAAGGGGGCGTCAACGCCGGTCACACCGTGGTAGTAAACGGTCAGACTTTCAAGCTGCACTTAATTCCGTCCGGAATTCTCTACCCTGATAAAGAGTGTATCATCGGCTGCGGTACGGTCATCGACCCTAAAGTTTTAATTGCAGAGTTAGACCAGTTAGAAGAACTGAATATTTCGACAGCCTCCCTGATGATTTCGGAGACGGCTCACGTAACGATGCCCTATCATCGATTAATTGATGTAGCATCGGAAACGCAGCGGGGAAATTATAAAATCGGGACCACGGGACGCGGCATCGGCCCTACTTACGCCGACAAGTCGGAACGCACTGGCATTCGGATGCTCGATTTAATGGACTTGGAAGGGTTGCAAGAACAATTGGAATGGACGATTAATTGTAAAAATGTCCTTCTCGAAAAACTCTACAATTTGCCGCCTTTAAATCCGCAAGACGTAATTGATGAATATCGAGTTTATGCGGAACGTTTGCGACCGCACGTAGTAGATAGTTCCCTGAAGATTTATGAGGGAATTCACAAGCGGAAAAATATTCTGTTTGAAGGCGCGCAAGGCACTTTATTAGACTTAGACCACGGTACTTATCCTTACGTTACTTCCAGCAATCCCATCGCTGGTGGGGCTTGTGTGGGAACCGGAGTCGGCCCGACAGCGATCGATCGCGTAATTGGCGTAGCAAAAGCTTATACAACCCGCGTCGGGGAAGGCCCGTTCCCTACCGAAATGGTAGATGGAATAGGCGAAATTTTGGGCGATCGAGGTGCCGAATTCGGCACGACAACCGGCCGCAAACGCCGCTGCGGCTGGTTCGATGCGGTAATCGGCCGCTACGCAGTCCGCATCAACGGCCTTGACTGTCTGGCAATTACCAAACTAGATGTTTTGGATGAATTAGAAGAAATAAAAGTTTGCGTTGCTTACGAAATTGACGGCGAAAAATGTGTTGATTTCCCCAAAAGTTCCCGGATATTTGCTCGGTGCAAACCTATTTACGAAACCCTTCCCGGTTGGAAACAGTCCACGGAAGAGTGCCGCAATTTGGAAGATTTGCCACAGCAAGCATTGGATTATCTGAAGTTTTTGGCAGACTTGATGGAAGTGCCGATCGCGATCGTTTCTCTCGGTGCGAGCCGCGACCAAACTATTATTGTAGAAGACCCGATTCACGGGCCGAAACGCGCTTTGCTCTCTGCTGACGGCCATCCCGCCAAACCATTTTAGGTTTGAGATTTTAGATTGGGAAAGAGTCATGGGGAGATGGAGAGATTTGGAGAGGCCCAGAGTCGGAGAATAGCCAAATTCCCAATTCCCAATTCCCAATTATTATCAAATATTCAGCGAATTTAATTAAGTTCGATCGCTGTAGCATAAATTTGATAAAATGTGAAAACAATCAACAGAAAGTCATAAAATGGAACTCGCAGTAGAATGTCAAAAGCGGGCAGAAGGCAGCAAACCTAACGCCCTCCGCCGCTCTGGATTGATTCCCGCCGTCCTCTACGGTCACAAAGGATCTGAATCCATTTCCCTTACCATCAAAGCCAAAACAGTTGAAAACCTGCTCAAAAAGCACGTAGTCAACAATGCCCTAATTGACCTCAGCATTCCCGACCTCTCTTGGAGCGGAAAAACCTTACTGCGGGAAGTTCAAGTTCATCCTTGGAAGGGCTATCCTTACCACCTGAGCTTTTTCTCCGTGGCAACTCAAGACAGTCTGGAAGTTGAAGTGTCCCTGAATTTTGTCGGCGAAGCTGTCGGCGTCAAGTTAGAAGGCGGCATCTTGGATACCGTACTGACGCAACTAGCAGTTAAGTGCAAACCAGACAGCATTCCTGAAGCAATTGAAGTAGATATTTCTAATTTAAAGGTAGGGGATGCGGTGCACATTCACGA
This sequence comes from Microcoleus sp. S28C3, assembly GCF_036700785.1. Lineage (NCBI taxonomy): Bacteria > Bacillati > Cyanobacteriota > Cyanophyceae > Oscillatoriales > Microcoleaceae > Microcoleus > Microcoleus sp. S28C3. Next base: position 50,087 of record NZ_JAUBPO010000001.1, read on the forward strand.
ATTAGTTTTGCCTGCGGGAGTGGTAGCTCTCGGCGAACCCGATCAGGTGGTTGTTACAGTGCTGGGAATTCAAGCAGGTTCTGAAGCCGAAGACGCAGAAGAAGACGCAGAGGCAGCAGCTTGATTAGTAATTGCTAATAGTTGTTAACTAATTAATTGTTGAAAAAAAAGGGCGATCGCTTTCTCCCAAAAGGGCGATCGTTTTTTGCTAAAAAGGCTATTCTCGTTTGGGTTCGATCGCACATCTTTCACCCGGCTCAAAAACAGGCTTTCGGGCCTGTTCCACAAAGAATGAATTTCTTTCTTGTGGGCCGTTGCTCCTAGCCCGCCGGTAAAAATCCTGTATAAAAGGGTGCAATCTTCCTTACCCAATCAACAAGAAAGCATCCCACCAGCAAGCACTGGCAGTGTTTACTTTTATTTACACAAGGGGCGATCGACCCGAAGGTACAAAAGTCTGGACTGGCGCGCAAATCTCCCAGAAACCGCGCTGATTCTTAGAGATTTAGCCGTAAAATCAAAAAAATCAGCCGAGAATCCCGGTTCCTCCCCAGCACCGAGAGTCAAAAAAATTAAGAATTGGGGGAACAAGCCCGCTACTCTTAGTGTCAAACGCGAGTATAATTGTGAAACGTTTTGACTACCCTATTTAATTCCTGCCTCTGGAGCCGCCGCCCATATGCCATCAACAGTGAGTACAGAATCAACAGCGGTTCAATTTAACCAACAGGGAGAAATATACTTATCCCAAGGAAAATTAGAAGAAGCGATCGCCTCTTGCGAACAAGCTTTGAAAATTCACCCCAATTTTGCACCGGCTTACAAGACTTTGGGCAACGCGCTGCAAGCTCAAGGCAGGATGGAAGAGGCGCGGCACTGGTACGCTAAAGCGATTGAAATAGAACCGAATTTTGCGGAAGTATACGCGAATTTGGGCAGCCTTGGCGCGCAGCAGCAAAAATGGCAGGAGGCGATCGGATTTTATCAAAAGGCGATCGCGATTAAGCCGAATTTCGCGGGAGTGTACCGGAATTTAGCAAAAGTATTCGGACAAATTAGCAAACCGGAAGAAGCCCAGCAGTGCTGGTATCAAGCATTTAGTTTGGAACCGGAAAAAGTAGCGCCTGTGGAACACTTGAATATGGGTGACGCTTTTTTTCGGCAGGAAAAATTCCCCGAAGCGATCGCTTGTTACGATCGCGCCATAAAATTAAATCCTAATGTGGCGACTCCTTACCAAAATTTGGGCGAAGCGCTCAAAAAACAAGGCAAGTTAGAGGAAGCGACAGCATATTATCGCAAAGCTATTGAACTCAACGCAGCTAATGCGAGAAACGGCAGCGAGGGACAGCAAACTTTGGCGGGTGCAACTGCCACAAACGGTGCAGTTAAGCAGCAGCCCGCAGCAACCGCAGTTAAGCCACCAGTGCAGCAGCCAGTTAAGCCGCCAGTTCAGCAGGCAGTTAATTCTACAATTAATATAGAAGATCCAGAAGCATACAAAATACTGGCAGAAGGCTATTTTGCTCAGGGCAAATTGGAACAGGCGATCGCAGCTTGCAAGAAGGCGCTGCAAATTAAGCCGGAAGCGCCGCTTTACAAAATGCTGGGCAACGCCCTGCAAGCTGGTGGCAAAATTGATGAAGCTAAAAGTTGCTATGTCAAAGCAATAGAAATTAACCCAAATTTTGCCGAAGCTTATGCGAATTACGGCAGCATTTGCGCGCAGCAAGAACAGTGGCAGCAAGCGGTTTCTGCTTACGAAAAGGCGATCGCCCTCAAGCCGGATTTTGCCGGTGCTTTCCGCAATTTTGCGAAACTGTTGACGCAGTTAGGCAAGTCGGAGGAGGCGGCTGAGGCTTGGTATCGGGCATATGCGATCGACCCCAAGTCGGGCACCGCTGAGGAACACGAAAATTTAGCCAAAACTTTGATCGAGCAAGGTAAGGTAGATAAGGGAATTGAGTGTTACCGGCGCGCGGTGGCATTGAACCCAAATGCTGGCGCAGCTTATCACGAATTGGGCGAAATTCTCAGAAATCAAGAACAGTGGGAAGCGGCGGTAGATGCTTACAGCAACGCTATTAGAAATAATCCCGAACTTTCTTGGTCGCACAACAATTTAGCTGAGTCGCTGGTTAAGTTGGAAAGGTGGGAAGAAGCTGTAAATGCTTACCGCAAGGCGATCGAATTAAATCCAGATTTTAGCTGGTCTCACAACAATTTAGCTGATGTGTTGCTGAAGTTGGAACGGTGGGAAGAATCTGTAGAGTCTTACCGGAAAGCAACAGAATTAAATCCAGATTTCAGTTGGTCGCACAACTATTTAGCTGACGCGCTGATTAAACTGGGAAGGTGGGAAGAGGCAATTTCGGCTTACCAAAGGTCGATCGAACTCAATCCGGACCATTTTTGGGCGCACAACAATTTAGCAGAAGCGCTGGTGAATTTGGAACGGTGGGATGAGGCGGTTGTTGCGTACCGGCGTGCTAACGAAATCAATCCGAATTTCTTCTGGTCGCAGAGCAAGTTAGGCGACGTGTTGCTAGAAATGGAAAGGTGGGAGGAAGCGATCGATGTTTACCGGCGCGCGGCAGAGTTGAATCGTGATTTTCCTTGGACTTATTACAACATGGGAACGGCTTTTGAGAAGCTGGAACGGTGGGATGAGTCGATCGCCGCTTACCGCCATGCTGTGCAAATTCAGGCGGATTTGCCGTGGATTTCGCAAAAGTTGGCCGATGCTTTGAGGATGCGCTCGCAGTGGGATTTGAAGGAGGCGATGCGTTTGTACGGGCGGGCGATTCAGGAGAATCGTGATGACGTGCAGTTGTATCACAAGGCGCTGGAGATTGCGCCGAATGATGCTGACCTTTATGTTGGTTTGGCTGATGCTTTGGTGCGGAAGAATTGGCCGGATGGGGCGATCGTCTTTTATCAGATGGCGTTGCAGGTAAATCCCGAATGCGGTGAGGCGCAATTGCAGTTGGGGTTGATATTCGCGCAAAAGAATGATACAGATCGGGCGATCGCTTGTTACCGCCGCGCTATTGAGGTTCAACCAAATGAGTATAAACCTTACCAATTGTTAGGCGATGCTTTGAGTGCAAAAGGTCAGCGGGAGGAAGCGATGAACTGTTACCGCCGCGCGATAGAGTTAAAACCTGACGATCCGTATATCCATAACAATTTAGGGGATATGCTGCGACATCAAGGAGATTTGGAGGGAGCGATCGCTTGTTACCGCCGCGCGATCGAACTTAAGTCAGATTTCTCTTGGTTCCACTATAATTTAGGGGAAGTATTGACCAAAAAAGGGCGAATAGATGAAGCAAGTTCTTGTTACCGTCACGCCTTAGAGTTAGAACCCAAGATTTTCTAATTTAGATTGCGATGTGGTCTACATTTCGTAGTGTAATGTCGGATAATCAATATTATTACCCTACAAAAGTCAATCGAAATTAGAGAAACCCAAATGACACCGGAAGAAGCTCAGCGTCTAGAATCAAATATCCAAAAGACTTTCTCTATTCATGCTAAAAGCGACAAGAGTTATCTCTGGATGGCCTATTGGGTAATTTTTGAGCGGGAAGCTGACCCTGAAGGAGTAGAAGGTTGGTTAAACGATATCAAGGCAGGTTTGAATCGAGCTGATGTCATCAAAAAGATGGTTGAGTCAAGTGAATTTCAAAAACGCCTTTCAGGTGTAACAAGCTTAGAAGTCACTCCAAATTAGAGGGAGATCCATGAAACCGGAACAAGAAAAACGTCTGCAAGAAAGTATCCAAAATACTTTATCCGCTCATGCTAAGAGCGACAAAAGTTATCTCTGGATGGCATATTGGGTAATATTTGAGCGGGAAGCTGATCCTGATGGGCTGGAAGGTTGGTTAAACGAACTAAATACAGGTGCGTCTCGAGCTACTGTTATAAAAAAAATGGTTGAGGCGCATGAATTTCAACAAAAGCTGACAGGTGAAGAAGGTGGCAATCATGGCTTTACTGAAGAAAATATCAACTCTATGTTGGACAATAAACTTCATAGTGCTCGCATGAAAATGGTTAGAACCCTTCTACCGCCTGCTAATGCGATATTAGATTTGGGAGGTTATTCTGCATCAGATCAAAGAGGAGCTCTATTACAGCTCGGCTATCCTCATCTTCCAGAAAATTTATATATTAGAGATTTTCCGCCAGACAAAATGATGTTTCCCGGGCCAGATTGGTCAAGAAAAGTTAAGCACCAAAATTGCAATATTGAATATGTTTATGGAAGCATGACAGACTTAAGCTGCTTTCAAGAAAATAGTTTTGACTTAGTTTGGTCCGGAGAGTCAATCGAACACATCACCACAGAAGAAGCAGAAAAACTATTGGACCAAGTTTATAAATTATTAAAGTCTGGTGGTAAGTTGGCTCTTGACACTCCTAATAGGAAAGCTACCAAGCTACAGTTTCCCAATAATTATATTCATCCTGAACACAAGCTAGAATACTATTTCGATGATTTGTGCAAGCTTTTGGAGAAGCATAATTTCAAAATAGTGGAGACGAAGGGTATTATTGATCTCTCACAATCGATTGAAACTTCAAGCCAGGAAACTCTCAACCATGAATTTCTTCACAGCCAACTTTTAAATGATAATCCCGATAATTCTTATTGTTTCTACATTTGCTGTATGCGAGCGGAAGATTTGTAGGCTAATTTATCAGAAGACGCATAATAAATAATCCCTGATGCCAGCCAGTTGCTAATATCAAAATTGAAGCCTTGCTCTGTCTAGTTCTCTCTGAGATTGCAGCGCCGCTTGCTTCCACGCTTGAGCTTGCGATTCAACCAACTTTTTCTCTTCTATTGCCCTCATAATATATTCCAGGCGATGTCTAATTTTTTGACCAATAACCTCTGGATTGAATAAAGACCTAATCTCCTTAGCTGCTCTCGCTCCTACTTCCTGTGCTTCCGAATAATTTTCAAAAACATACTGCATAAGCGAAGTTGTATGATCGATATCCGGCTCAGCCCAGATACTACCTTTTGGGTAAAGTCCATAAGCTTCAGTAGTTGCCACTAGATCGTATTTCACCAAAAAACTATTGCCGACATTCATAAAATCGGTATTTGATGAATAAGCGGTAGCTATAACTGGCTTGCCGTAATACATTGCCTCCGCCATAGTCAAACCAAAACCCTCAGCCCGATGTAGCGATACATAGCAGTTACAATTATCTACTAAGCCATGAACCTCTTCCTTGCTCAAATGCCCTTCGATAAGTTGAATAGATGGCCAGTCTTCTGTCATTGCTTTTAGTTGATCGTACTGATTTTGATAGTAAGGATGAGGTCGAAACTTAATAATCAGTAAAACATCTTCATTAGACTGACCAAAAGCTTTTTTAAACGCCTCAATGGTAGCAAAAGGATTTTTTCGCTCAAAACCGCTACCCATGTCGAACATGAACAGGAAAATAAATTTTTCTTTAGGTAGTCCTAAAGATTCTCTCCCCAACTCGTTGGGCGCTAAATAAATGCTAGGTGGTAATTTGACAACGGGAAGAGGCGATACATCTGAAATCGTTTGGGCAGTATAATTACTGTAAGTCCACACCTCATCAAATCGATTAAAAGCTCCCATGAAAAAATCAGGAAATACCGGAAGTTCCCAAATCCAAAAACCAATATTATAGCGATTATTAAAATATTCAGGATCGATAGAATTCAACAAGGACTCGTGAGGGTTGGTATGGACGATATTAATGGGATAAGAATGATCGCTGGAAAAATTGGTGTATGTAGAATCTAAGTTGCGTTGCGAATCTTCTTTCATATCCTTGATTGTGAAAGGAATGTTAGCTGCTTCCATCGCTCTGATCGTCCCTCGCACACCCCCGCCCAAGCCAAACTCGCCACTCACATGACCGATAATATTAACTCCAAACTTAAAACTTGTGTTGTTGGACATAACTGAACTCCTCATAAGAAATATCTACAGTAAAGCAAATAAATTTTTTAAGTCTTAGCAAACCGTTGGTATTGCGCTAGCTCCGATTGAATTTGCTGTGTTGTCTGCCGCCAAACTTGGATTTGAGAATGAGCCAAAGCCGTCTCTTTATGAATTTGATGGATGCCAGTTGACCAGTTTTTAGATTGGTTCATTCTGTTTCTAATTATTTCCAACCGATTTTTAATTTTGATGCCTTGAAGTTGAGGACTCAGTAAAGACTTGATTTCCTGAGCAGCTCTCGCTCCTACTTGTTGTGCTTCCTGGGGATTTTCAACAACATACTGCATTAATGATGCTGCATGATCTATATGGGGATCTGCCCAGTAATTACCTTTAAAGTAAGGCCCATAATCTTCTGTCAGCGTCACTATGTCATATTTTACTGGAAAACTATTGCCGACATTCATAAATTCCATATTAGATGAGTAGCCAGTCGCGATTACGGGTTTGCCGTAGTACATCGCTTCCGCCATTGTCAAACCAAAACCTTCGGCCCGGTGCAGGGAAACATAGCAGTCGCAATTGGCAACTAAAGCATGAAGTTCTTCTCTCTTTAAATGCCCATCTATAAAGTGAACTGGCCAGCCTGCAGCTTGCGCTTTGAGTTGGTCTCGCTCTTTGGGGAAAAAGCTGCCATTAGAAAACTTGAGTACCAGTAAGACATCTTTATTCGATTGAGCAAAAGCTCGCTTAAATGCCTCCAAAGTAGCAAAGGGATTTTTGCGACCTATGGTACTGTGGAAGTCAAACATGAACAAAAAAATAAATTTGTCTTGGGGTAATCCTAATTGTTCTCTATCAAATGACGGTTCGGGAAATTCAAGGCTGGACATCATCTTAATCACAGGGACGGGGGATACGGGCGCGATCGCTTCAGCGCAGTAATTGCTATAAGTCCATATCTCGTCAAATAGTGAAAAAGCGTACAGCCACCCTGATGGAAATATCGGCAGTTCCCAAGCCCAGAAGCCAATATTGTATCGACCTTTAAAGCATTCGCGATCGACCATGTTGAAAACCATGGGTTCTGGCAGAGTGTGGATCAGGTTAATAGGATAGGGATTTTGCTCGGAAAAACTTGTGTAGCTGCTATCTAAATTTCGATGCCAATGTACCTTAATATCTTTCAGTGCAAAGGGAATGCCAGCAGCTTCGATCGCTCTGAGAGTGGCCCTCGAACCTTCTCCCAGACCATATTCACCGCTCAGGTGTCCTATAAAGTTGACGCCGAAATTAGGATCTAGGGTTGGATTTAACATTGTTCGTCTTTTACTTAAGAAATATCGAGAATAAATAAATGCTTGACAATTCAGCGCTATTGTCGTTGAAATTAAGAGTATTTTGCTAACTCTTTCTGTACCTGTAATGCTGTCTGTCTCCAAGCTTGGGCTTGACGAGCCAATAGATCTCTTTCTGTCTGAAGTTCATGGAACCGATTTGACAACTGGGTATGATTGAGATGTGCCCTGATAAATTCAAGGCGATTTTTTATTTTTATACCTACAGCTTGAGGATTTAATAAAGACCTGATTTCCTTGGCTGCTATTTTTCCTATTTTCTGAGCTTCCTTATAATCCTCAAATACAGACTGCATGAGAGACGCAGCATGAGCAATATCTGGTTCCGCCCAGACACTGCCTTTGGGGTAAGCTCCATAATCTTCAGTTGTTGTCACCAGTTCATATTTAACCGGAAAACTATTGCCAACATTCATAAATTCCATATTAGATGAATAGGCTGTGGCGATTACTGGTTTGCCGTAGTACATGGCTTCCGACATTGTTAAACCGAATCCTTCAGCCCGATGCAGAGACACATAACAGTCACAACTATTAACCAAGCCGTGAATCTCTTCTTTTTGCAAATGTCCGTCTATAAACTGAAGAGATGACCAACCCTCAGCTAAATCAATCAGTTCCTGTCGCCGTTGCGGAAAAAGATGAGCATTAGCAAACTTGAGAACGAGTAAAACATCTTGATTAGATTTACCAAAAGCTCGTTTAAATGCCTCAACAGTGGCAAAGGGATTTTTCCGTTCAAAGGAACTGCCAAAGTCAAACATGAATAGAAAAATAAACTTATCTTTGGGTAAGTTGAGGTTTTCTCTTGTTAATAATGGTTGCGGGAAGGCGAGGCTAACAGGAATTTTGAGTACAGGAACTTGGGAGACGGCAGAAAACGCTTCTGCACAAAAGTTACTGGTAGTCCAAATTTCATCAAATAAATCAAATGCCCACTGCCACTCAGAGGGAAATACTGGCAGTTCCCATAACCAGACACCTATATTGTATTTCCCTTTGAAATATTCAGAACCAATGCCGGGAAAGTATCCTGCTAAAATCTGCTCAACCCAATTGGGGTTGGTTTGGATAATGTTGATTGGATATGGGTTGTCATCGGAAAAATTTTTGTAGCTGGTATCGGAGTTTGGTAGCCAATCTATTTTTAGATCCTTAACTGCAAAGGGAATTCTGGCTGCTTCTAAGGCTCTGAGATTCCCTCTAGCGGCTTCCGCTAGCCCAAAATCACCGGTTATATGACCGGTTAAATTAACACCCAAAGAATTATTTAGTTGATGATTTAACATTGGTCTTGTTTTTTGCTGGGTAGAAATGTCTCAATAGGATTGAAAAACGATTTAATCTATGAAGCCTTTTGAATGAGCAGCCCCAAGGATGTTGTGACATATTGTTCTAACTGAAGCTTTAAGTGTATTCCCGACCAGGGCGGTACGTCTATGTGACGATCGAATGGCCCGCTTCCAGTGTTGTAGTTGAGGACTATTTCGTGTCCTTGGCTTGTCAAATCTGCTGCGAGTCTGTCGATGTCCTGCCGTCGAAACAGTACAGTCTGTTGGTTGTCGATCGTTGCGTCATTAGAAAAAACGTTGAATTCGGTGGTATGTACTGCTATTCCGCCCGGACGCAGGCACTTGAGGCTGTTTTTGACGAATTGCAGCCCCAGTTCGATCGAGCCGAGGTGCTCGAAAGCGCAAGAGGAATAGACAAAATCGAAGCCGACCAAATCAGGATCTATCTTGTTCATATCTGCCACGCGGTAACTCACCTGGGATGCGAAGCGTTCGGGGGGGCAAATGCCGCGATCGTTCAGCGCTTCGAGCGTTGCTGCGTGTTGACCCGAACCAGTCCAGCCCTGCTTGGTCGCCTCTTCTAGATCAAGGTCTGTAGCGACTATCTCGCAGCCGCGCTGGGCCATTACCGCGACCAGGGGTTCCTTGCCGACACCAAAACCCAGCCCACGCCTGCCTGGTGACATCATTCCTGTCTCAGATAGGGCCTGGAGGATATAGCCGTACTCCCACAGCTTGCGGTGGAAGATAGGCGCGTGAGGCAGACGAGTCTCTTGACACCAGTAAACAAAGGCATCTGAGCGACACTGCGCCTCAGTAGCCATTTGCGAAACGGGATTAGTGAGGCTCGGCTCATCGTTGATAATAACTGGCTGCTGATTGATGCCAGTAGTTGCAGCGTTTTTTTTAATCATAAATAGCAGCGAGTCCTAACTTGAATGGAGTTCTGAGTTTTCTTTAGTTCTCTCTTTCCGCTTCTGTCTCAAATTCAATGCGGTTTGATAAAGTTCCATATCTTGGCTATTGATAGCTGCTAGCTTAGCTAGCAGATTCTTATCACTCAAGACATTGTTAACATAACCGTGATACCCGGGGTATCTATTTTTGTTATGCCAACCAATTTCTACCTCTGGCAAACCTAGCATCTCTCTCAGGTCACTTAGGTCATCGCGGAAAAATTCTTGGATGCCGACAAAGTAAAAATCACTTAGCTTCATTCCCAGAACGCACCTCGACATCAAGTTCTGGGTTGCTGGTAGCTCAGCAAATTCCAGCAGACTCGGCTTGGTTTGACTGACATATTTCTGAAATTCGTCCTCAGCAACGTCACTCCGCATACTAATAGAATCACAATACCAGGAAATTAAGCGAGTAATGGGATGCCTTAACCAAATTATCGAGGGAACGGAATGCAAAAAACATCCTTTGTACTTTACAGCAGGAAAATAGCCGTGAATTATTCTAGTTTCTCTATTAATCCCACCTTGTTGCACGATAGTAGCTAAAGACCTATTTTTGTATTCTTTAACTAATTTATCGCTACCATAAACTTGTTCTAAAATCTTGCCAAACGTTACGCCTGCTGTTTTTGGTATGTGTACGGAAATCAATTTTACTTCCGAAGCTAAGGGCAAAAGTCCTTCCTCCACAAGCTTCCACAAAGCCTCAAATTCCGGTGAATCCCGCATTTCACAGAGGAATTGCTGACGTGTGAAGGTGCCATCATCTAAAACTTGGATGTAGGTTTCTTTCCCTTCGCGGTCGGGATCGCGTTTTAGATAGGCGTGATAAGCTACTTCCAGAAAATCTCCATCATTGAGGTTCTCAGTTTCTTGCAAAAATTCTGCATCGTTGATTAGGGGGAGTTGAAATTGAGATTGCTCTAATTGCCTGCGAATCCCAATTTTCATAATATGTTGCAGGCGACTTCTAATTGTGCTGCCAACAGTCTGCGGACTCAGTATAGACTTAATCTCCCGAGCTGCTCTGGCTCCTACTTGCTCAGCTTCTTGATAATTGTGAAAAACATACTGCATTAAGGAGGCCGCATGGTCAATATCAGGCTCGGCCCAGACACTACCTTTTGGGTAAGGCCCATAATCTTCCGTAGTTGTAACTAGGTCATATTTCACCAAAAAACTATTCCCTACATTCATAAATTCAACATTTGAGGAGTATGCAGTAGCGATGGTAGGTTTTCCGTAAAACATCGCTTCCGCCATGGTCAAGCCAAAACCCTCTGAACGATGCAGCGACACATAACAATCACAACAGTTAACTAAGGAATGAATTTCTTCTTTCTTTAAATCTCCCTCTATAAACTTAATAGATGACCATTCTTTTGCCGAACTCAAAAGTTGCTCTTGTTGCTCTTTAAACTGTGGATGCGGTCGGAACTTAATCACCAATAGCACATCATTATTTAGTTTATCAAAAGCTCGTTGAAATGCCTCTACTGTAGCTATTGGATTTTTTCTTTCAAATATGCTTCCCAAGTCGAACATGAACAAAAAAATAAATTTATTTTTAGGTAATCCTAAAGCTTCTCTCCCCAATGATGATTCTGGCAGATAAATGCTAGGTGCTACTTTTAGAACTGGAATAGACGATACCTTAGCAATGCCTTCAGCCGTGTAATGGCTATAAGTCCATATTTCATCAAATAAATCAAAAGCACCTTGCCAAAAATAGGGAAATGTTGGCAGTTCCCAAGCCCAAAATCCTATATTGTATCTACCCTGAAAGTATTCAGAACCAATTTGCTCCATATGGACTGGATTAGGATTGGCATGAACGATGTTGATTGGATAGGGATTACTTTCAGAAAAATCTGTGTATGTATAATCTAAGTTGCGCTGCGAACTTTCTTTAATATCCTTGAGTGCGAAGGGAATCCCTGCTGCTTCTATTGCTCTAATGGTACCTCTCATGCCTTCGCCAAGACCAAATTCACCTGTCACGTGACCTACAAGATTGACACCAAAAGTATAACTTACTGTTTGATTGAACATAGTCAATTTGATCCTCCTGATAATTGTGAATAGATACAATTTAAGTTTGAAATTGAAAACCTACTGTTTTTATCCTCACCTTCAGGCACGAACGATTGATCGCTCTGTGAGGATAGTGTTCTAAGTTGATCGACGAACGTCAGATTGCGATGTGCGATCGCAGGTTGCTAGCAATCTCAGTCTAGTGCATCGGAATTACACTCTTGCCATTATGAAGACCGCGACGCATCAATTCCTTCCATTCCGCTGAGTTAATCAGGGAGTTGGTATCAAGATGATACCCCTTTTCTGAACTGAACTGGGCAAAACTCTCTAACCATTTTAATACTGTTTCTGTTGCGGAGAAAGGAGTACACTTTAATGATTCCTTTAGAAAGTGAGCCATAGCTTTCATATCACCATTGTGATGAGCGTGCCAAGCCTCCCACACCAACAGTTTGTAATCCAACTGGAGTCGTAAGTCAGAATCTCCAACCCTAGCTCCCTGAAACTTTAGTCTTTCCCCTTCAGCCTGATTCTGGTGTAGTAGAGACTGAGATTGCTGCAATTCAGCCTGAGTCTGGTGCAGTTGAGACTGAAATTGCTGCAATTCAGCCTGAGCCTGGTGCAGTTGAGACTGAAATAGTTGCCCTTCAACCTGAGCCTGGTGCAGTTGAGACTGAAATAGTTGCCCTTCAACCTGAGTCTGGTGCAGTTGAGATTGGGATTGCTCCAATTCTTCCTGAGTCTGGTGCAGTTGAGATTGGGATTGCTCCAATTCTTCCTGAGTCTGGTGCAGTTGAGATTGGGATTGCTCCAATTCAACCTGAGTCTGGTGCAGTTGAGCCTGAGATTGTTCCCATTCAGCCTGAGTCTGGTGCAGTTGAGACTGAGCTTGCTCCAATTCTTCCTGAGTCTGGTGCAGTTGAGACTGAGCTTGCTCCAACTCTTCCTGAGTCTGGTGCAGTTGAGACTGAGCTTGCTCCAACTCTTCCTGAGTCTGGTGCAGTTGAGACTGGGATAGTTCTAATTCCGCCTGAGTCTGGTGTAGTTGAGACTGGGATAGTTCCAACTCTTCCTGAGTCTGGTGTAGTTGAGACTGAGATAGTTCCAACTCTTCCTGAGTCTGGTGTAGTTGAGACTGAGATAGTTCCAACTCTTCCTGAGTCTGGTGTAGTTGAGACTGAGATAGTTCCAATTCCGCCTGAGTCTGGTGTTGTTGAGACTGAGATAGTTCCAATTCCGCCTGAGTCTGGTGCAGCTCCAACTGAGAGTGTACCAAGACTGCTTGAGTCTGGTGGTGTTGAGACTGAGATTGTGCCAATTCCGTCTGAGTCTGGTGTAGTTGAGACTGAGATTGCTCCAATTCCGTCTGAGTCTGGTGGTGTTGAGACTGAGATTGTGCCAATTCCGTCTGAGTCTGGTGTAGTTGAGACTGAGATTGCTCCAATTCCGTCTGAGTCTGGTGGTGTTGAGACTGAGATTGTGCCAATTCCGTCTGAGTCTGGTGCAGTTGCAACTGCGATTGTGCCAATTGACTCTGTGCATGATGCAATTGCGACTGAGATTGCTCCAATTCCGTCTGAGTCTGGTGCAGTTGCAACTGCGATTGTGCCAATTGACTCTGTTCTTGATGCAATTGCGACTGACACTGTTCACTAAGTTGCAGAAGCTGGTGGAACCCACCTACTTCATTCCTACGCTTTGCTCGCAAGTTCAGAGCCTGTTGATACAGTTCCATATCGAGACTATTGCTCTGTGCTAACTTCTTGACAATTTCGTTATCATCTAATATTTTTCGTACTTGAATATCATAATCAGGAAATGTATTAGCATTAGTAAAAAAAACGCTAAGATCACTCCACCCCATCATCGTTTTTAAGTCTTCTAAGTCTGACTGGAAAAACTCCTGAATTCCGACAAAGTAAAAATTACTCAACTGATTTTTCCCAATATAGTTAGCTACTATATTTCGCACCGCAGGAAGATTGGCAAACTCTACGATTCCCAAGACATCCATATTGCGTGGAATACCAACCTTTTCCATCCGCCAAAAAAAGTAATTTGATATTAATCGAATTACAGGGTTTCTCAACCAGATTACTTTTTTAGCATTATGAAAATAGCCTTTGTACTTGTCTAAGGCAAAGTGACCATGAATAACTTTAATGTTTGCGGGTAAAGCAGATGGTTTAATTTGACTTTCGGGAACATTCTCATTATCCCTGAAAACAGCTTCACTACCATAAACATGACTTAAAACTTGATAAAATGTTGTTCCTGCTGTTTTTGGTACATGAACCGATATTATTTCCACCTTCGCCTGAGTTTGATACTCTGGCTGGTTGTATTGCTCTAAATCTGTCTGAGTAGGGTGTAATTGCGCCTTGTATTGATCCAATTCCACCCGATTTTCATAGGGCCTATTGTAAAACAGAGGGGTAGGATCGATATTTAAGTCTAAATGAAAATCGTTGGAAACCTTACAAAGCTCTATAACAGCGATCGCATTGGCAAAGGGGAAAGGATGGTTATACTCTACATTACTAAGTTCTACCTCTTCTATTTCTTCCCAAAGCATTTTGACGCTATCCTTTGTTGGATCTCTATTAATTAATCTTAAGAAACTTGTACGGATGGCCTCTTGAGGAATTGCATATTTTTTTAATAGTGCCAGATACTGCGCGCTGAACTGAATGTACCATCCTCCATCCGTAAGGAGTCCAAAGGGAACTGTAATCAATGCTTTTCCCTCAATAGCCAGCAAATCGTATATCTTCGCGATTGCCTTCAGTGGAGCTTCCCGATCGCCAATTTCTGTAGACTCACCGTAAGCACCGCACGGATCAAGTCCCTGACCTATATGTTCTACGGTAGAGATTGAAACTATAGCATCATATTTTTCCTCGGATTCAAGTGTCATTAAATCTTCGTTATCCACACCTATATCTATTTCAAATTTGTCTATAATTCTTCTTTTAATAACCCCCATCTTTTCGCCGAGTGAGCTTTCATAGCGTGAAAGTACGTTCCCCACTTCTAGAACACGGTCTGAATTTGGGAGATCAATCAGAAAGTTAAACCCAATCGAAACTTCAACCGCTCTTTCCGACGGATTGTTATACGGTATGCGATTGTAATATAACTCTTTTCCTTTAAACAAAAATGTTTTTTTCCAGATGGTCATTTTAGTCCCTCCTTAACGGCAATTAGTTCAACGACAATAATACCTATATACCTCTATAAATTTTGTTGAAACAAATGTTTTTATGTAACATATTTCATCTACTATCATCTGCACGACTTGGTGCATTTTGTACTTCGTCTCCTCTCCTAATTTTTCCTTGTTATTGGCTAGATTGCTTCGACCGAAGGCAAGTTGCGTCAGTGTGGACAGACTGGTAGCGGTCGCAAAATGTTCCCCATGTCAAACGTAAATCCTCAATTCAGTATTTTACTGTGTTTGACTAGGGTCAGCTCAGTCCAGTGAGTTCTTGTCTTGCTCGCACACTTCAGTTACAATCAACTACGTTGCAAGTTTATCACAAGTGGCAGTTATTCAAAATGAATGCGGAAAAAACGGCTGTAACCCATATCCACGAAGGGGATCATTTTCTAGAGTCAGGCAATTTAGATGAAGCGATCGCGGCTTACCGCCATGCGATTGAGTTAAATCCTGACATTTCTTGGTCTTACCACCACTTAGGGGAAGCCCTGACTCAGCAAGGCAAGCTGGAGGAAGCGATTGCAGCTTACCGTCGCGCTATAGAACTCAACCCGGATTTCTCTTGGTCTTACCACCATTTAGGAGATGCTCTAGCTCAGCAACTGCAACCAGAGGAGGCCGCAGCCGCTTTCCGTAAAGCCATTGAACTCAATCCGCAACATTTTGGTTCTTACTGCGGGTTAGGCGAGAGCTTAGCTAAACTGGGTCAGCTAGATGAAGCGATCGCGAGTTACCGGCAAGCGAGCAATCTGAACCCAGAGGCGGACTGGGTTCACAATAAGTTGGGGGAGGTCCTGCAGCAGCGAACTAAATTGGACTTGGAGGGGGCGATCGCATCGTACTTTAGAGCCATTGAGCTAAATCCAGATCATACGGAATCTTACTATAAATTATTGGAACTTAAACCCGAGAGCTTTGAAGTTTACTGGCAGCTAGGAAAGACATTAGTAAAACTTGAGATGTGGGAAAAGGCGATTGACTGCTATCGTCTTGCTTGTGAACTAAATCCAAATTCTTATGAGTCTTATCAACAGTTAGGACAAACTTTATATCGTTGGACGCAGATCAATTTAGAACTTTTACGCTCCCATCCAGATACGGGAAAAATCCTGCTCCAAAAACGCCAGAAAGATGCGTGTGAAATGGCTCTGCCTCAAATCAACGATGAAGCTTTTTTACAAGCTGCTGACTCCCTCACCGAGTCAAATTTTGTGCAAGAAGTTTACCGCGCCTATTTGAAGCGCGAACCCCAGGCGAATGAGAAAGAAACATATTCCAAAAATCTCCAGGATGGTGCGATATCCCGCCAGATTATCCTCAGTTCATTCCGAAGTTCACAGGAGTTTGGGTACGTTTTAACTAAGTATCCGTATATCGAAAACGAGATAGCTTGTCGCTGGCGCGAGTTAGAAATTAGCCATGAATACTTAGCAGAGGAAATTGCTTGCTATCAGCGAGCTATCTCCCTGAATCCAGAGTCATATATACTTTACTACTACTTAGGTGAAGCGCTAACAAGGCAAGGCAAATCTACTGATGCAATCGCTGCTTACCAAAAAGCTGTACAAGTTGGGATGTTTTTTGCTAAAAACAATAGGCTAGAAGAAGCCCTTTCTTGCTACCGAAAAACTATAGAAATTATCCCTGAAAAAACGAATCTTTACTCTGAGTTAGTAATAAGTTTGTTAAAACAGGGACTACTAGATGAGGTACTTGCTTGCTCCTCTGAGGCGCTCAACACATCAATTAATAGTGCTGTGACTTATCATCATAACTTATCGATACTCATGGCACAACAAGGTCTGATAGACGAGGCTATAGTTTGTCTTCAAAAAACACCACAGATTCCAGTCGATAGTGATGGGAATGTTTGCGATCAGATATGGAATGAATTGAATCAACTCAACCCACTCAATGAAACTAATATTGATTGCCACGTAGAAATCAAACCAAAAGCAGCCGAGGAATATTTCAGGTTAACAAGCAGATACAAAATTATTACACATACATTAGAAAATTCTAATGATAGGAAATATCTGGAAAAAATGGGGTTGTCGCTAGCGAATGTGCAACTAATAGCACAAGACAACTTTCTCTTGCAAGAAATTTACATCAAGAGTTTTGCCGATCATCCAAAACATCTGCATCAGCCAATGAGACTAACTTTGCCGTATCAGCAAGTTCTCGTAGAAACTGGTTACGTTTATGCAGTTTGTCCTTTCAGTGGCAAGATTATTAGGTCTAATCAATCATTCGTTATCAATCATCAAGAAGTGGGACACCACGATTTGCAAGGTTTTCTTTATCGCTTTGTAGGAAGGGAAATATTTTATTTGATGACAGGCTGCCCGAACGGTGAAAAATTGTTAATTTATATACCAAGATTAGAGCTAATTATTCATCTAAATCCAGTGTTAGTTGGTTTCGCACGCTCTGTAGAAAGTATCAATAAGTTCAAGAGTTATATGGTGAGCTGTTGGCAGCAAGTTCTACAATATATATCAACAGAAGCTAAACAAGTAGTCGATGTTATAGGTTTAGGCTTCAATATAGGACATTATTTGTGGCAAGACTTAGCGGGTATTCATGTTCTCATAGAGAATGAAATCCAGCATAAACTTGATAAAATCCTGACTGGACCTGGGGACTACTTCAATTGTCGAGAAGTTTTCCCGGAAATTCCTGCTAACAAGTTCATTGAAGTTGAAAATGTTTGGGATCTTTTTAAAACTATATTAGATAATAATTATGTTGCTTTCAGGGCAAATGGTATATTTATTAAGGAGCAATTAGTAAAGAGAGTATGCCATGTTTCCCTCAAAAATTGTTCTCAAGATTTTTTGACAGAAGTGAAACAAGCTAAGAAACATTTTCCACTTCTGGGTGTCCAAATTCGCACCAGTAGTAGGGTATGGTTAGGTCAAGCAGAAGGAATAGCAAATATCATCAAAAGCCTATCTTCAGATTTTCCAAATTTGGGAGTTGTGTTTGATGGGTGGTCTCTAACAGGAAAAGAGAACTCTCTAAGTACGAGTTGGTCTATAATTGAAAAGGAGAAAGCCATAATGGAAGAAATACTTGCTCTTATCCCTCCTACTATCAATACATACAGTGCAATCGGTGCTACCACTTTTGAAACAGTTGTTTGGTGGACTCAAGCTATAGAGGTAGGTATAACTAGCTTGGGCGCTGGTATGACTTTTTCATCATGGATAGCCAATCATCCGAATATTGTCGTTCACGCATCTACCTTTATGATGAATACCTTTGGCAATCACCTAAGCCATGCGACTTTTAGAGAAAACTTAAAAGCGCAAGTATTAGTTCCTAACGAAAATATTACTGATGGTATTAATAACAACTATGATTGCGATTGGCGGTTTATTTATAATCAGATAGTTAAATTCTTAAATCAGATGGAAATTCGTTGATGTGTTTTTTTCACAACTTAGTGTGAGCAAGGTACTCACACTATGAATAGACCAGATTTAAGTACGCTTTAACCATGCTCCAGGCCAGTGAGTTACATTGTCTGTCAAATCGCTCTCGCTAAACGGCCATTTAGGTTGCTCCAGCACAAACTCAGGATGCAGCTCCGCAAACTCAGCCGCGGCGGCAGTAGGATGATCCCAAGTCCATTCAGGATTTCCCCTCGGCACATCATACAAATCCTTCATAATCCCATCGGTGGCAACTATATAGGAGCCTGGTGTTACAAAACTACAATAAGCCTCTAACTCGTCAGCAACGTGCTGTTTTGTGTGACACGAGTCAAGAATCACCAAGACAGTCTCCCCTAGAGTTACCAGTTTTTTCACCTGCTCTAGAATACTGATATCTGTAGAACTGCCTTCCACTAAAGTAATGAACGATGACAGTTCATGTTCCTCTATAGCCTTGCGATTGTGGGGGCGAATTTCAATATCAACTCCTACAACCCTACCCTTGCCTATTGCTTTAAAAAGGCTAGCATAATAAATCAGCGAGCCACCGTGAGCCACCCCGGTTTCAATAATTACATCCGGTTTAACCTGATAGATAACTTCCTGAATGCGAATCAAATCTTCAGGGAGTTGCAGCAAAGGGCGACCAAACCAACTAAATGTGTAAGAATATTTCTGATTCCATCCAACTTTAACCCACTGAAGCGATATCAGTTCAAAAGCCTCTTTTGTGTAAAGGTCTAATACCTGCTTCTGGTGATCAATCTCACAAGTGAGTGTTTTTTCAGCTGTATCAATTGTCAATTTCATAACTTATTCCACTAATAGGTCAATGTTTAAATTGGATGCCTTTAATAATACTAGGTTTTCTTGATAATAATTCGGGTTCATCAAGATAGCAGTTGTAATTCCTCGAACGGCTATATCCTGATAGCTGACAATCGGGTGAGCAGTGCCAGGGATATATTTACCTTGTTTATTAGGGTTCAGGTCAATAATGCAGTCAATCCATTTACGATCGGGATCGATCGTATTAGCAAAAGTTACACCTTTAGCTCCAGCCCCCCAAAGAGCCACTTTTCCATGGCTAGCTAATTCTTGAATCTTAATTTCCCACTTGCCGATCAGTTCGCGTTCTGATCTAGCAAACTGGTTAGCTAAAATTGAAATGAATGCTGGTTTTTTAGTAACCGCAGGTTTTTGGTCCGGAATCGTAGCTTCTAACCATAAATATTGCCCTTCAAATATATGCTCTACGCTCTCAACCTGAAAACCCGATACTTCAAAAGCCGTCGCTAGAGACTGTGCCGTAAAGTAGGAACAGTGTTCGTAGAAAAAATCCCATATTACTTGATTGCGCAGTATCCACTCGACGCAAGGCGTTTCAAAGAAAACGCGAGCTTGAGGAGAATGAACCAAAGCTTGTCGGACAGAAAAGAGTAAGCTCAAAGGATCGGGAATATGTTCGATCGCGTGACGACAAACAACTACATCAGCATGAATATTAGCACACTCTGAGTCATAGTAACGCTTCTCAAACTTCAGGCGACCGTCAAAAATAGTTTCTGCCCCGACATAACTTGGGTCAAATCCATAACCAGTATTTCCCCATTCCTCTGATTCTACTAGCTTCCTTAAAAATGAACCCTTGCCACAGCCAACTTCTACAACCGAGCAGTTTTGAACATTTTTATCATAGATGAGAGAGCGCGCAAGTTCGCAAATATAACTCTCAAAAGATGGCGAATAAGTCTGGGTATTATCATACTCCTTTCCATAGCTTAACTTGGAACCATCAAACTCCTGATTAAAAATAAATCCACAGTCTTCACAAACTGCTAGAGTTAGATTGCCGCGATTTATTTGTCTAGCAGATATTATATCTGCCATCACTAAGTTTTGGTGGACGGGTACGCTACCTCGAACCAAAAAGGGGGCTATTAAGTTAGAATTGCAAACAGGGCATCTCTGCATACTTAAGATCCATTTACGGCGAAATATTTATAGTTTTTTGTATCTGGTAGCATCACTTTTTACTCAATTTTTAATCCTGTATAATTTGAATTATTCCACCAGATTATAGCTTGCCTTAATCCCATTTCCAAATTAAATTTGGGCAGCCAGCCTACCTCATTCGATAAACGAGTCACATCAGCCACTAACAAAGGCGCTTCTTTCGCGGCAGACGCAATAGCACCTAACTGCACTAAATCCGATCGCCCGATTATATCTGCTATTTTATAAACAACATCTTTAATCGCGATCGGCTGTCCCGATCCAATATTAACAGCACCCGTCACCTCACTCTCTAACAGAGCCACAAAAGCATCAGCAACATCCTGTACATACAGAAAATCCCGGATTTGATTACCGTGAGAGCAGCGAGCAGCCTCTCCCTTTAACAGAGAAAGAATCACTGAAGAAACCAGCCGATTTGGGTACTCGTAATCACCGTAGGGAAAGAAAATACGTCCCCAAGCACTGCTGAGACTTGTCGTCTCGGAATAGGAGTTCACTATCTCCTGCAAAGCTTTTTTACAGATACCGTAGGGAGTATCTGGATTTCTCGGCGTTACAACTTCCGAGCAATAACCATACTTCCAATCATACTCGGCGCAGGTTCCACCCATCACTACTCGCTCGCCACCTTGCTCTCGAAATTGCCTCAATAATTCCAAACTTGCCTGCACCCACAAAAAGTTATCTTCAGATTTCCAATATTGACCGGGTACAGTATAACACCAGGCAAAGTGCAACAAATGTGTTGGCTTTACTTGACAAACTACCTCTTTAATGAATGTATGATCTAACAAATTTGCCAGATGCCACGTACAGTCAGAACTTAAAGTCGGCAAAGTCTTAGAAGCGACAGCATGAACCTCGAACCCGTGTTCCACCAGCGTGTTGATCGAGTGTCTGCCAACAAAACCCCCTGCCCCCGTAACCAGGACTTTTTTCATAGCACAAAATCGGGGAAATTGCGATCTTTTTCCGAAATTACGCGCTGAGATATCTCCGGCCAATCAATACTAAAAGTTGGATCATCCCACCGCACTCCCCTTGCTAATTCAGAATAATAAAATTCCGACATCTGGTAAAAAACCTCAGTATCATCTGCCAAAGTTTGACAGCCATGAGCCATACCTTCAGGAATATATATCATCTTGCGATTTTCGGAGTTTAGCTCTATCGCAAACCACTCTTTAAAAGTAGGCGAATTTGGACGCAAATCTATGATTACATCATAAATTCCGCCTTTTACACATCTAACTAACTTTGCTTCTTCGCGCGGTTTGGCCTGATAGTGCATCCCCCGCAAAGTACCTTTTTTCAGGTTAAAAGAAATATTGCATTGCACTAAATTAGGATTCAATCTATGTTCTGCAAACTCCTTTTGACACCAACTGCGGGCAAAAAAACCCCTGTCATCTGCTAGGGGATCTACCTCAATAACATAAGCTCCCTTAAGCTTCGTTTCAGTAAACTTCATCCTATTACCTCGACTTGAGGAATCAACACCACAAACTTACCTCCCCACTCGCGGATATAATCCATCTGACTTACTATCTCATCCTTGATGTTCCAAGGCAAGATAGCCAAATAATCCGGTTTAGTCTCCCGAATTTTATCTGGATGATATATCGGAATCTGAGTTCCCGGCAAAAACAAACCCTGCTTGTGCGGGCTTAAATCCACCGTATAATCAATCAAATCCGTGCGGATACCGCAATAGTTCAACAGCGTATTAGCCTTCGCCGGCGCACCGTAGCCCGCAATTGATTTGCCCTGGTTTTTGACATCAATTAGGAAACTGAGCATTTGGCGCTTCGTAGACTTAACCTGTTCGCAAAATCCTACATAAATTTCAATCTGATTTAGCCCTGCTTGCACTTCCTTAGCTTTCAGTTGGGAAATGCGATCGCCAACTGCTATACTCTCAAAATCCTCATGCCTCCCGTAAATCCGCAGAGAACCGCCGTGCGTCGGTAATTCCTCCACATCAAACAAAGTTAAACCGTGACTTGCAAAAACTTTCTCAACCGTCAACAGCGAAAAATAAGAGAAATGCTCGTGGTAAATCGTGTCAAACAGATTGTCTTGAATTAATTGCAATACATGAGGAAACTCCATTGTCAATATGCCCTTGGGTTTCAGGAGAATTTTCATCCCCGCCACAAAATCATTCAAGTCAGGCACATGAGCCAACACATTATTTCCCAGCAACAAATCTGCCTTTTTGCCTTGTGAAACCAACTCTTTAGCCGTTTGCACACCAAAAAACTTGACTAAAGTGGGAATCCCTTTTTCCTCAGCAACCTTAGCTACATTTGCAGCAGGTTCAATCCCCAATACTGGAATTCCTTTTTCCTGAAAATACTGGAGTAAGTAGCCATCATTGCTAGCAAGTTCAACTACCTGACTGTTTGCGTCAAATCCAAAGCGCTCCACCATCAAATCAGTGTAATTCTTGGCGTGCCGCAGCCAAGAGTCTGAATAAGAAGAAAAATAAGCATAGTCACTGAAGATGCTATCTGGTGATTCAAACTCTTCTAACTGCACTAAAAAACAATTAGCACAGACATAAGTATGAAGCGGATAAAATTTCTCTGCACAATTCAGATGCTCTTGAGATAGAAAAGCATTCGCCAGCGGCGACATCCCCAGATTTACAAAAGTATGATCCAATAGGTGACTGCAAAAACGACATTTAGATGGCACCGAATTAGCCCCCTTGAGTATCAAATAAGAGAAAGAAAATTAAAACCCGAGTCACAGAAATTATCAATCACACGCTGATGACACAGGTGTTTTCCTCCATCAAAAAGTTTTGATACCACTCAATTGTTTCTTTCAACCCTTCTTCGAGAGGATACTTAGACTCCCAACCGAGCATTTTTCTCGCCTTATCTGCCGAGAGATACTGATGTTTGATTTCATTCTTCGCCCGGTTCAATACGACAGGCTCTAAATGAGTCTTGTCCATCAATTTCAAAACCTTATCTACCATGCCCCGCACAGAAATTTGCAACTCGTTGCTAAAATTAAACGCCTCTCCCAAAACTTCTTCCCTGTCCATTTGCTCAGCCAAATGGAGATAAGCTAAAACCCCATCCTTCGCATAGAAATAGTCCCGAATAAAAGTGCCATCACTGCGGATAACTACCGGCTTGTCTCGTAATGCCGATCGAATTGTAGACGGAACAATGCGATTAAAATTTAAGTCTCCGCCGCCGTAAAAGTTGCCGCAGCGAGTAATGCACACGGGCAAACCGTAACTGACGTAATAAGCCCGACTGATTAAATCAGCACAGCTTTTAGAAACATCGTAAGGGTGTTCTCCTTGCAGCGGAGTTGTTTCGCTGTAAGGCAGCACTAACTGGTCTCCATAGGCTTTATCGCTGGATGCTATGACAATTCGGCTCACACCTCCAACGCGGCGACAAGCTTCTAGAATATTCCAAGTGCCTTTAATATTCGTTTCAAAAGTTGCCAACGGCTCTCTATTTGCAACTCCCACAATTGTCTGAGCTGCTAAATGAAACACCGTATCTACTTCATACTCATTAATCGCTCGTTCTACCGTTGACAAATCTTCTACACAACCGCGAACGATATTAATTTGCCGATACCACTCTCCAGCATAAAGTCGGGATTGCGGCACCAAGTCACGGACTAATCCCGTTACCAAGGCTCCTCTTTCCAGCAACTCAGCCACTAACCAGTTACCCAAAAGACCTGTGCAACCTGTGACTAATACCGATCGATCGCGCCAAAACTCACTCATTCCCACACCCTCCAAGGAGCCTCTCCATTATCCCAAAGTTCGTTCAAATATTTATACTCGCGGTAAGTATCCATCGCAAAAAAGAAACCTTCGTGGCGGTACGCCATCAATTGTCCCTGGCTCGCTAACCGCTCTAGTGGCTCTCGCTCAAAAAAACAATCATCCCCGCTCAAAGCCTCAAATATGCTGCGGTGAAGTACCAAAAATCCCGCACTAGCCCAGCCATCTATTTGAGGTTTTTCCGTAAATTCCAGAACTTTGCCTTGGTTGTCCACATCTAAAATACCATATCTCGATATCGGACGAACTGTACTAACAGTTGCCAGCTTACCATGAGCCTTATGAAAATTCACCAAAGCTCCTATATCGATATCAGCAACTCCATCACCGTATGTCACCATAAAGGTATCATCAGTAATGTATTTCTCCACACGTTTCACCCGCCCCCCAGTCATAGTGTCCGAGCCAGTTTCTGCCAGTGTCACCTTAAAATCTTGTTCTTTGTGATCCTCGTGATAAGTAATGCAATTCTGGCGGCCCAAGCAAATAGTAAAGTCATTATTCATGGCTTCATAATTCAGGAAATACTCCTTAATCATGTTGCCGCGATAGCCCAAACATACAATAAAGTCCCGGAAACCGTAATGGGCATATGTCTTCATAATGTGCCATAGAATCGGATGCCCGCCCACATCAACTAAGGGCTTGGGACGAAATTCTGTTTCTTCTCGGAGACGTGTCCCCAAACCGCCGGCTAATATAACTACTTGCATTGTTTCACATCTTGAAAAGGGTACACAACCGCTGATAATTCACAACAGGTATTTATTGCAAACAAAGAGCTATATTTTCTGAAAAAATCCTCAAACCTTACCAATCCTCGCCTCTACCATCATCCGCACCACATCGGGCATTTTATATTTTGCCTCCCAGCCCAATTTTTCTTTTGCCTTACCCGGATTTCCCCTCCCAACAGCAATCTCCGTCGGTCTGTAGAGACTCGCATCCGTTACTAAATGTTCCTGCCAATCCAAACCCGCAGAAACAAACGCTGTCTGCACAAACTCCTCCAAAGGATAACTTACACCTGTGGCAATTACATAATCGTCCGGTTCTTCCTGCTGCAACATCAAATACATCGCCTCCACATATTCCGGCGCCCAACCCCAGTCCCGCTGCACTGAAATATTTCCCAAATGCAGTTTTTCGGAACTGCCCGCAGCAATTCGGCACACAACAGATACAATCTTTTGGGTAACAAACCTCTCCGGCCGCAGCGAGGACTCGTGATTGAACAGGATACCAGAACATGCAAACAAATTGTAAGCTTCCCGATAATTCGCTACTTCCCAAAATGCCGTTGCTTTCGCTACCGCGTAAGGACTCCTGGGGCGAAAAGGCGTATTTTCATCCGCTGCACTGCCTCCGGTATCCCCAAAACATTCGCTGGAACTGGCATTGTAAAGTTTAATTTTTCCGCCTGTAAACCGAATTGCTTCTAACAGATTCAATGTGCCTGTGGCAATGCTTTCGAGGGTTTCTACGGGTTGTTCAAAAGACAGACCGACGGAACTTTGACCTGCTAGATTGTACACTTCGTCGGGCTGAATTTTCGCTAGTACCTGCAAGACGCTGCGAAAATCGTTGAGAGACATGGATTCTAGTTTAACTCTGTCTCGGATGCCCAAACGGGCCAGGTTTCCAAAACTAGAAATTTGGGCGTCCCTGGAGGTGCCGCAAACTTCATAACCTCGATCGAGCAACAGTTTAGCTAAATAAGCTCCATCCTGACCTGATATACCGCTAATTAACGCTTTTTTCATATCACATTTTGTTTTCAACACTGTACCGTAGCTGTTGCTATTTTTTCAGGTTTTTAACTTTTATAGTCGGAATTTTTATTTTTTTAATATTTGGGATTTTCCGAGAACTTAACCAAAGCAATTTTAAGCGCTTACTACAAACAAACAACAAATTTATCATCAAGCAGACCCGAAAGCGCGATCGAAGTATTATTGCAAAAAGTTCGATCGATAGCTGGGAGTAGCAGCATACAGATATCGGCCGCAGGACACGGCACTGCCGTGTCCCTACGATATTGCATCTTCTACTCGCCAACTATCAACTACCAAAAGTCTCTACCGCTCGAAAACAGAAATAACCAGTCAGCTAGAAATCGACTCAAAAGTACAAAATATCAGCATTTTTACCTTCTGCCGAATGACTGATCCCTTCTGCCTTCGGGTACTAGGCTTCCCACCTTTGGGCGACCAATTCAGCCAAGTCAACCACCCGCTGACTGTATCCCCACTCATTGTCGTACCAAGACAACAGCTTCACCATGTCGCCATCCATAACTAGCGTCAAGCTGGCATCCAGGATCGAAGAAGCATCGTTTCCGCGATAATCGCAAGAAACAAGAGGCAAATCGTTGTACTCCAAAATCCCTTTCATGGGGCCTTCGGCCGCTTCTTTGAAAACTTGATTTACCTGCTCGGTAAAAGTCTTTTTCTCTACCTGAGCCACAAAATCAACAACCGACACATTAGGAGTCGGCACGCGCATGGCGATGCCATTTAACTTACCCTTTAATTCTGGAATCACCAAAGCCACAGCTTGGGCCGCTCCGGTAGAAGTCGGCACAATATTCATCGCAGCAGCCCGGGCCCGCCGCAAATCTCGGTGGCTGGCATCCAGCAAGCGCTGGTCCCCAGTATAGCTGTGGGTAGTCGTCATCATGCCTTTGACGATGCCAAAATTTTCGTGAAGCACCTTCAGCACGGGAGCTAGACAGTTAGTGGTACAGCTAGCATTGCTGATGACAGTGTAGTCACTGTGCTTGTAGTTGTGGTGGTTGACTCCCATCACGTAAGTACCGACCTCAGGCCCCTTACCGGGAGCTGTAATCAGCACCTTTTTAGCACCGGCCGTGATATGCTTCGATGCACCAGCCTGGTCAACGAAGACGCCGGTTGCTTCAATAATCAGATCAATACCCCAATCTTTCCAAGGCAGGTTGAGCGGATTGCGATCGCTCACGCATTTAACTGTCTTGCCGTTGAGAATAATCGAATTTTCATCCGTACTGATGTCCACATCCTTCAACGTTCCCATCATGGAATCGTATCTCAGCAAGTGGGCATTAGTTTTCGGATCGGAAGTGTCATTAATAGCTACCAGTTCGAGCTGGCTATCTTTTCTGCCCAACCAGCAGCGTGCAAAACTGCGGCCGATACGTCCAAAACCATTGATCGCGACTCTAATCACCTTGTACCTCCTAATGATGGCAGCCCCTTGCTCAGGCTTAAATTTTGGAAAAATTTAAGAATTGACTTATGAGACAAGATCATATCGCAAAGGTCGATCCTTTCTAACTTTTTGTGTTTATCAAAAAAGCTGGAACTTTTTTAGAAGGCAGAAATCGCAAGCCAGAAGGCATTCGGCATTCGGCATTCGGCCGCTGGTTACTGGTAAAGCTGATGGGCCGCAATATAAGCCCGGACAACTTCCGGGACTAAGTAGCGGAGGTCGCGACTTTCGGCGCAGCAACGGCGGATTTGGCTCGACGAAATCTCGATCGCAGGCATGGACAGCACCTCCCAGCGAATATCCACGTCCAAAAGAGCCATTTGTTCGGCAACTCGCCGGCCAACAGCATTTGCCTGAACCAGCATCATGTCCCCCCCGGAATCGAGGGGTTTTCCACCCGGACAATCTCCCCACTCGGACACTCCCCCAATCTCCCCGCTTTCTCCTGTTTTCCCATCTCCCTGACTCGGACGCGGGGCCACCAACCAGTCGCACAACCCGCCAATTTCGCCGCACCGGTGCCATTTGGGGAGAGTAAGGAGTGCGTCGCTACCAATAATCCAGTACCAGCGATCGCCTGGATACAATTTTTGCAAATACAGCAGGGTGTCAATCGCAAAAGAACTCTTGGAGGCATTTGCCTCCGGCGGCGAAAGTAGGAAGTCTGGGCGATCGCCGATCGCGAGAGCGAGCATTTCCCGCCGTCGCTCAAAACTTGCCAAATCCGGGCGCCACTTGTGAGGAGGAGAGCGATCGGGTACCCAAATGACTCGATCGAGACCAAATTGACTTGCAGCCGTCTCCGCAACCAACACGTGGCCCCAGTGAACCGGGTCAAAAGTCCCCCCCAAAATCGCTATTTTCCCCATATTTCCCAAAAATCAGGATTAATACAGACATCGCGCAAATTTTATGTTTGTGCGCTTTTAAACATAAGCTCGTTTATTACAAAACCCTCGCTTCACATCGGAGACCAACCCCTGGAGGATCGGAGTTTTGGCGATCGTCCTGGACTCGTCCTAGACGCTAAAACCGATTTTGTTAACCCCCTTAGTTCTTCAAACCTTCAATCAGAGTTAAAAAACCGGTTTCCGAGCGTCGGAGTGCTTCTCGGACTGGATGATTAACCTTACCAATATTAATGCCAACTTGTTTAGAGTGGGTTATCGACCGCCCGAGCATTAGTTTGTTGGCGGGCGAAAAAGTTTTGACAGTAGATATACTTAGCGGATTGGTAAAAATTTTAATGACTGCCAAGAGCCTCCATCGGCTTCTCGATCAAACCCAATCATTGGTTTGATTAATGGCTTTTCGACTATTTCGAGTAACTGCATAACTTGTATACATACAATCAAGTAAAAATATATACTATAGCTGCGATCGTGTCAATCTCTGACTTTCAGGAGAAAATGGCCGTAAAAGTAGATTTATGACTATAAAATGAGCGAAATTTTGTCATACGTGGTAGTGTTTGTAAATCCTTATGGGTTTTCCCTCAATCTTGGTAAAAAAGTTGTGGGGCTCTTGCTGCCGTATCCCAGCACAGCAGGCGGATAGAAATAGAAAGAATGCAGGAGTATGCAACTACCCAAAATTAGTCTATTGATCCAGACCCCAGACCCCGTTTTCTGTTATCTGCAATTTTCGAGCTGTGACTGTTCCGGAAAACTACTCGGTAGTAAGTCATATAGGATACAAGACAAATATCTCTACAAGTCCCGCAAATCAAGGGACGCGCAGAGAATTTTGTACAAAATCTCTAGCGAACTGTATCCTGAAAAAACAATTCTTGATATGATATCGCGTGTTATTGGCGTGGTGTGGTGTGTGAGGAGCAAAGATGCCGAGTTCTGTTGATTTCAGCGGTAGACCATTTCATTTTATCGGCATTGGCGGGATTGGGATGTCAGCCCTTGCCTACATTCTAGCTAAACGCAAGTTGCCTGTGTACGGCTCCGACATTAAATCGAGTCACATAACCGAGCGCTTGCAAGGAATGGGAGCTCATATTTTTTGGCGTCAAGACGCCAGCAATTTTGAATTATTTCAAACGGCCCTTAACGGTAGCAGTCCCGACCGCGGGCCCCACGAAAGGGCCGTATCCTCGGCAGTCGCTGGTACGGTAGGGACTTCTGTCGCGACAGCCGAAGCTCTCCAATTGAACGGCAACGGTTCAAACGCCCAAGCAATTCCGGGATTGCCTCAAGTAGTATGTTCGACGGCAATTCACCCGGAAAATGCCGAATATCGAGCTGCTTTAGATTTGGGCTGTCCGATTTTTCATCGATCGGATGTGTTGGCAGCGTTAATTCAAGATTACCAAAGCATAGCGGTAGCGGGGACTCACGGCAAAACTACTACTAGCAGCTTAATCGGCTTCATGTTGATGGCGGCGGGTTTAGACCCGACGATCGTGGTAGGAGGCGAGGTAAATGCTTGGGAAGGTAATGCCCGTTTGGGGGCAGGCCCCTACTTAGTTGCCGAGGCTGATGAATCCGACGGTTCTCTCGTCAAGCTGGTAGCCAAAATTGGCATAGTGACGAATGTGGAACTGGATCATCCAGACCATTACGATACCCTCGACCAGGTAATAGACACATTTAAGGTGTTTGCCCAAAACTGTCAAACCTTGGTGGGCTGCATTGACGACAAAATCGTCAAAGACTGCCTTCAGCCTCATGTCAGTTATAGCTTGCAGCCGGACAGCGGTGCTGACTACACGGCTTCGGGTGTGGAGTACGGAGCCGAAAGCACCAAGGCCCACATTTGGGAGCGAGGAGCTTTCCTAGGGGAAATGGAGTTGAAGTTGCTAGGCACACACAATCTCAGCAATGCACTAGCTGCGGTAGCAGTGGGTCGATTGTTGGGGTTAGAGTTTTCGGCGATTGCCACAGCGATTGCTGGCTTTGAAGGAGCTCGCCGCCGTTTTGAGGTGCGGGGTTTTCACAATGACATCCTGTTTGTGGACGACTACGCCCACCATCCTAGCGAAATTCGTGTCACCTTGGCGGCGGCTCGCTTGCGCATCGAAGGTAGCGAAAAAAATCCCAAATCCCGAAGAGTGGTTGCGATTTTTCAACCCCACCGTTACAGCCGGACTCTGACATTTTTGCCAGAATTTGCTCAATCTTTTGGGGATGCTGATTTGGTTGTGGCTTGCGATATTTATAGTGCTGGGGAAACGAATTTAGGAGAGATTAGCGGGCAGCAAGTTGCTGATTTGATTGCTAAAGAAGGCCGAGAGGTTGAGTTTCGGTCTTCCCTGGAGTCGGTAAGTAAGTTTTTAACCGAAAATCTGCAACCGGGGGATTTGGCTCTGTTTTTGGGTGCTGGCAATCTGAATCAGATTATTCCAGATGTTATGGCTTTTTATCAAAAAGCCGATCGCCCGGATTAGCTCAATCGCCCACTCAGAAGGTCGATCGACAGCCAGGGCGGTGCAGGTTGTACCGACACTGCTATCTGGCGGGCCGCTCAAAGAGGCGGCATAAGTTAGGTAAATGAATTTTCAACCACGTCTTCGAGCGCAGGTATTTTTAAGGATTTTCAAGATGGTGACTATCTCGAATGACTCCTCTGTTAAGGACAATCGACGAGTGTATTCTCCTATTTCTTTGCGGGGAACTGATTGCAAGATTAACTCCCAAGTTTCGCTGGCAAGCCTGACTTCCTTCCGAGTCGGCGGCCCTGCCGAGTGGTACATTGCTCCCCGCAGTATGGAGGCTTTGCAAGCGAGTTTTGCCTGGGCTGACTCTGAAGGGGTGCCTGTGACTCTGCTGGGTGCGGGTTCTAATTTGTTGGTGAGCGATCGGGGTTTGTCCGGTTTGGTCGTCGGCACTCGCTACCTCAAACAGGTGAATTTTAATCCAGAAACAGGTCAAGTTACAGCCGGGGCGGGGGAGTCAATTCCCCGCCTCGCTTGGTTGGCGGCTAAACGGGGCTGGAAAGGCCTAGAATGGGCAGTTGGCATACCCGGCACTGTGGGAGGGGCTGTGGTGATGAATGCAGGTGCTCACAGAGGCTGTACTGCTGATATTCTGGTCAGCGCTCGCGTCCTATCCCCTGATGGCAAGGTGGAAATTCTGACTCCCCAAGAGTTGGAGTACCGCTACCGGACTTCGGTGCTGCAAGGGGGCGATCGGCTAGTAACAGAAGCGACTTTCCAGTTGCAGCCGGGATTCGACCGATCGCAAGTAATGGCAGAAACTAATGACCATTTCAGCCAGCGGCGGACAACTCAACCTTACCACTTACCGAGCTGTGGCTCAGTCTTCCGCAACCCCGGCCCCAAGACAGCAGGTTGGTTCATCGAACAAGCGGGACTGAAGGGATATCAGATCGGCGGCGCACAAGTAGCTCAGCGCCATGCTAATTTTATTCTTAACTGCGGGTCGGCAACGGCCAATGATATTTTTCAAGTGATCCGCCACGTTCAACAGCAAGTCGAGCAGCGGTGGTCGCTGTTGTTGGAGCCAGAAGTTAGAATACTGGGAGAGTTTCCCTTCTAAGGCATCATTGAAGTAATACGGAAACGGCAGACTGCCAGCCCACACACCATCACAAAGTAGTTATGACAAAATCAGGACAAGGATTTGGCTTCGGCCTGGGAAAAATGAAAGAACTGACTGAAGCTTTCAAAAAAGCTCAGCAGGTTCAAGAAGGAGCTAAAAAGCTCCAAGAAGAGTTGGATGTAATGGAAATTGAGGGAACTGCCGGCGGCGGCTTGGTCAAGGTTTTTCTCAGCGGCAACCAAGAACCCCGCCGCGTGGAAATCTCGCCGGATGCCCTCGGTGAAGGTGCTGATGTGGTTTCTGAACTCGTCACGGTGGCGATGCAGGATGCTTACGCTAAGTCTACGATGACGATGCGGGAGAAAATGGAAGAACTCACCGGCGGACTGAATCTCCCCGGTTTCGGTTAGTCATTAGTCATCAGTCATTAGTCATCAGTCATTAGTCATTAGTCACTGGTGATGGATGTTTAATAACGGCTTGATAGCTAATGACTGGTTGATTTGTATGAAGCAGGAAACATCGGTAATTGGAAGGAAAAATTTTCTTTCCTATTCCTTCCAATTACCAATTACTAATTAATAATTACCAATTACTAATTTAATGTCTTATAAATTATTGTTTGTCTGTCTCGGAAATATCTGCAGATCGCCCTCAGCAGAAAATATTATGAATCACTTAATAGAACAAGCTGGTTTGAGCGATCGTATCACCTGCGATTCGGCCGGAACTGCTAGCTATCACATTGGCAGCCCCCCTGACAGTCGGATGGCATTGGCGGCGCGGAAGCGAGACATTGAATTGTTAGGGGAAGCCCGCCAATTTACCAGGAAAGATTTTGAAAATTTTGATTTGATTCTGGCGATGGATCGGGACAATTATCGCAATATTCTTGCTCTGGATGCTACAGGAAAGTATAAAGATAAAGTGCGACTGATGTGCGATTTTTGCCAGAAATACGACCTTAAAGAAGTGCCAGATCCTTACTACGGCGGCCCGGAGGGATTCGATCGAGTAATTGATTTGCTGCACGATGCTTCCGAGGGTTTGTTGGAGTACGCGATTGCTGAAGAAAAATTAACACTTGGCCGCCAGCAATCAATTTAAAAAAGTGCCTTTTTTCGCCCGAATATTAGCAATGCTGTAGGGGGGACAACGCTAACAAAACTCGTAACTAGCGATATCAAAGTTGTTCCAGCTCCCCCTCCCAAGATGATACTGGGTGACAAAGAAAAAGTTAAACTTGTTAATACAAATTTGGGAGAATTGATACTCAAAGCAGCAATTGGCAGCAAAATAGATGGATACCAAGGCATTAACCAAGGTGTAG
Source organism: Microcoleus sp. S28C3 (assembly GCF_036700785.1). Lineage (NCBI taxonomy): Bacteria > Bacillati > Cyanobacteriota > Cyanophyceae > Oscillatoriales > Microcoleaceae > Microcoleus > Microcoleus sp. S28C3. Next base: position 83,276 of record NZ_JAUBPO010000001.1, read on the forward strand.
CAAACAAAAACAAAGTGAGAGTCGTCCATCCAATATCTGATACCAAATTAATTTCCGAGTCATTTTTGCGGAGGAAGGATTTAATCAACGTCCCTGCATAGTAAACTATCCAACTTAAATACGCAAAATATTTGAAGAATGATAGAATAATTTCCGTGGTTTCAACACTTACATTGGGCAGAAAATTTAGAAATAAATTGAGAGCATGGTGAAACGATCGAGCTGTCGCCCCGGCGGCTCCGGGATTTAACAGACTTCTCCAAGCTGAAACTGTTGGCAGAAACGTATAAGTTATCACGGCAACAATTAATAAAGAAAGCAAGACTGATGCTACTAAATCTTTCCACCGACGCTCCTTGCATAGGAAAGCAAAAACTAAAGGCAACCAAATTATAGGTAAGGTTTTTACTAGAAAACCCACCCAAATTGCTAAAATTGCAAAAACATAACGTTGATAATAAATACATCCTATTAAAACAATCAATGTATTAGCAACTAAAACGTCAAGGTGAGCGTTAGTTATTTGCTCGTTCAATAGCATGGGATTGACTAAATAGGCCATTGTTATGAGGTTACGATTTTCATAACTTGTTAGCAACCGCCAAATTAAATAAGCATTGAGCGCGTGTACCAAGACGCAGATGATTTTAAAAATATAAACTGCTAGTAAAGGGCTAATTGGTACAGCCAATGCTGATACCGAAAAAAAGAATAGAGAAACTGGGCCGTAGGTAGAAGTTTGCAACCAGTGGAGAAAGGGAGATAAGTTAGAAACGAAGGTATCGGAACTATTAAGATAAGGATTGATGTTATGTAAGCTCATCGCTCCGTAATGCAAGTACAAATAAATGTCACTGCTTTGGGGATAAGCTATGAGCGCAAGTGCCAGAAAGGGGATTGCATACTTGCAAATTTCTAGAAAGCTGGAACTTGTATGTTTTTTTTTATCCAAATAATATATGTAACTGTTGCTATCAAGTAGGAACCGTTAATTAGAAGTCGGATGAGACTGAAACCGTTGGTAGGGAAATCGTTATAGTTTTCTCCACCCTGTAAAACGCTGTAAAATTTGGTAATTCCCATTGATGTCGTGGCTATACAGAAAATTATGGAAGCTGCTAATGCGGTACCATATAGAATTTTCGGATTTTTTAAGTAATTGTTAATCATGCTGTTATTCGTGTTTGTATGACAATTGCAGGTGATTTTATTGGGCGAGCGAGCGTTGGCGGTTATCTGACTAAATGGTGTTCCATCGCAAAGCGAACGAGTTCTGCTCTGTTGTTGCTGTCAGTTTTTCTGAACAAGCTGCTGACGTGCTTTTCGACAGTTCGAGGGCTGAGGTTGAGTCGGGAGCCTATTTGAATATTAGAAAGACCTTCTGTCAGCAAATCTAGCACTTGTCGCTCTCGCTGCGTCAAACTCGGGGCATTTTGGCTGGGAGATGCCCGTGAAGCGGAGCTATCCCGTAGGGAATCGCCCGTGTTTGACTTTTGAGTTAAAAAATCCGCTTCTGTCTTGCCATTGGCTCTGTTGCGCGCCTCTGTTGGCGTCGTTTCGGGTTCCGGCGAACGAGAGGGGGCCTGAGCGATTAGAGCGTAGCGATCGAGCAAAGAGCGAATTACCGCCCCCAATTCTTGGAGTTCAAAAGGCTTAGCCAGATAATTGTCGCACCCCATCTGATAGCCGCGAATCCGTTCCTGCGTGCTCGTGCGTTCCGTCAAAAAAATCACCGGCAGCAAGCGGAAAGCGGGACGAGTCCGAACTCGCCGCACGAATTCGTAGCCATCCATCTCGGGCATTGTAATGTCCGTAACAATCAAGTGGGGCTGAAATTCATCTACCAAACCTAAAGCTTCTTTGCCATTCTCAGCAGGGATTACAGAGTATCCGGTAATTTCCAGATAATCGATAATCGACAAGCGAGTCGCGAAATCGTCGTCAGCAACCAGAATCGTCAAGGGCATGAGGGGAATTTAAAAATTAAACCTTAAAAATTAAAAGTGACTAATTTCACTTTTAATTTTTAATTCTACTGTTTAATTCTGTTTATAACTTGCTGTTAAAGTAGCAGGTTGCGCTAATGTTCCCTCCAAAGCTACGCCGCGCCCGTTGGCTGCCAAATGCCGCAGAGTTTTGTAAATTGTCTCGATTTGCTCTGGCTTTCCTGCTTTTTTGGCTATTTCTGCGACAGACAGAGGTTTTTCAGCCTCTTTGAGCACTTGCAGTACCCGTTGCTGCAAGTCCAATACAGCAGCGGCTGCTTTTTTGCCTGCTTCGACGCCCGGTTGGTGATAGGCATTGACATTTACCAAGGAACCGTAAAAACCTACGGCTCTTTCGTAGAGGGCGATTAATGCTCCTACTGTCCGAGGGTTGACTTGGGGAATTGTGACCGTAATGGAATCTCGGTGATTTTCGTACAAGGCTTGTCTAGTTCCCTGCAACAAACCAGACAAATAATCTCCGGAAGTAACGCCAGTTTCTACTTCAGGGGAAATGCCTTGCCTGTCTTCCAACACTTCGATAAATGTTAGGAAGAAATTCGGCACCCCGTCTCGCAGTTGCTGGACGTAGGCGTGTTGGTCGGTGCTGCCTTTGTTGCCGTAAACTGCGATTCCTTGATGAACTGTGTTGCCGTCTAAATCTTCCTGTTTGCCGATCGATTCCATGACTAATTGCTGCAAGTAGCGGCTGAACAATAGTAGTGAATCTTTATACGGCAAAACTACCATATCTTTTTCGCCCCGTCCGTTGCAGGCAAAATACCAACTCATGGCTAAAAGGGCGGCGGGATTATGTTTGATTTCGGTGGTTCTGGTAGCTTCGTCCATGACTTTAGCGCCGTCGAGCATCGCCCGAATGTCGATCCCTTGCAAAGCTGCTGGCAAAAGTCCAACTGCTGACAATTCGGAAGTGCGTCCTCCCACCCAATCTGCCATTGGAAAAGTGGTAATCCAGCCTTCGGATTTGGCTAATTTGTCTAATTGGCTATCAACTCCGGTGATGGCAATTGCTTGTTTGGCAAAATCGAGTTTTTCGGCTGCAAAGGCTTTTTGAACTTCGATCATCCCGTTGCGGGGTTCGGGGGTGCCGCCGGATTTGGAGATAGTAATTACTAGGGTGCTGGCGAGTTTGTCTTTGATTTTGTTAAGGATGCGATCGATCCCCGCCGGATCTGTGTTGTCGATAAAATGAATTGCTAGGGGCGGAATGTCTGGGGATAAAGCTTCGGCGACAAATTGGGGGCCGAGGGCGGAACCACCGATGCCGATCGAAATTATGTCGGTAAATTGCGGAGCAAAGGGCGGTTTAATATCGCGGTTTTGAACTTTCTTGACAAATGTTTCGACTTGTGTTATCCCTTCGACTATTTCTTGTTTTAATTCTGGAGTGGGAGCTAAATCAGGGTTTCGCAGCCAGTAGTGGCCCACCATGCGGTTTTCGTCGGGATTGGCGATCGCACCTGCTTCCAAAGCTGCCATGTCTTTGAAAGCTTTGTCAAATTTGGGCTTCAGTGCTGCTGCGAAAGCGTCGTCGAATCCCATGCGGCTGATATCGAGGTAAAGTCCCAATCCCTCGTGATAGTAAAGCCAGTCTTGATAGCGTTGCCAGAGTGCTGCGGCATCCATAGGAATTCTCTACAATTTTTTTAATGTTCGATCGGCGTCGTCAGGAATCAACCAATTGTAGTTTAAAACGATCTGATGTACGGCTTTTGCAGAATCCCAATAAATTTAAGCATTAGTCGTCTGAAGGCAGCCGCAGCCGAAGGCAGCCAGAGCATTCGGCACAATTAAACTAGAAAAATATGACTTGGGCAACACTCTTAGTAGGTAGATCCCCCATTAATGGCCACACCCCATAGATAGATCGAAGTGGCACAGAGATTTAACTGTGGTCGGCGTTGGCGTTTGGGCCCTGGTTTAACAATATTCAAATTCGGGCGATCGGGATGTGTAAAATAGGGATTGCGGTCAGGTTAAATATACTTTTAGCTGTCACTCAATAATCGGCTAAAAATATAGTTAACAACCAATAATCGGAAGTGTAGTATAATATACAGATATTAGAATTAAAGTGCGATCGACTATGCTTGCTCTATCTCCAGAATTAAAAGAAAGGTTAGCAACTCCGCTCAAAATCGGCGATTTTGAAGTTAAAAGCCGCGTCCTGCAATCGCCCTTATCCGGCGTTACCGATTTGGTATTTCGCCGCCTGGTGCGCCGCTACGCGCCGGATTCGATGATGTACACGGAAATGGTGAACGCTACGGGTTTGCACTACGTGAAGCAACTGCCGAGAATTATGGAAGTTGACCCGAACGAGCGCCCGATTAGCATTCAATTGTTTGACTGCCGGCCGGATTTCTTGGCAGAAGCGGCCCAGAAAGCTGTGGCAGAAGGAGCGGATACAGTTGATATTAATATGGGCTGTCCGGTTAACAAAATTACTAAAAACGGCGGCGGTTCTTCCCTGCTGCGAGACCCGGAAACGGCCGAAGCAATTGTGCGGGCTGTTGTGGAAGCGGTAGATGTTCCTGTCACTGTTAAAACTAGAATCGGTTGGACGGACAAAGAAATTAATATTTTGGAATTTGCCAAGCGGATGGAAGATGCGGGAGCAAAAATGATTACCGTCCACGGCCGCACTCGATCGCAAGGTTACACCGGCCCGGCAAAATGGGAGTGGATTCGCCGAGTGAAAGAAGTTTTATCGATTCCAGTTATTGCTAACGGGGATATTTTTTCAGTGGAAGCAGCGATGCGATGTCTGGAAGAAACCGGCGCTGATGGAGTGATGTGTTCGCGGGGAACTTTAGGCTATCCTTTTTTGGTGGGAGAGGTTGATTATTTCTTGAAAACTGGTCAAGAAAAGATACCTCCGACACCAATTGAACGTCTCGAATGTGCTAAAGAACATTTGCGGGCTTTGTGGGAATATAAAGGTGAAAGCGGTGTCTGCCAAGCGCGCAAGCACTTAACCTGGTATGCTAAGGGTTTCCCCGGCGCTGGGGAATTGCGGGGCGTGTTGGCTGTGGTAGAAACGGTTGAACAAGGTTGCGATTCGATCGATCGCGCGATCGAGCAATTGCCCGCATAAACCTTACCCGCAGATGTCAACTAGGGGTTACAGAAACAAAATTCACCTCTGCGGGCTAAGATTTAAGACACAGTTAAAAATTTGTGTGTGGGGGAAAGCATGGATTCCTTAAAAGGCCGAGATTTATTAAGTCTGGCAGATTTAAGCATTGACGAATTAAATTATTTGCTGGATCTAGCAGCCAGTTTAAAATCGGGAATGGTCAAGCTGAAACGCAATAAAGTTCTCGGCTTGTTATTTTCCAAAGCTTCAACGCGAACGCGGGTAAGTTTTACGGTGGCAATGTATAAATTGGGAGGGCAAGTGATTGACCTCAATCCCAACGTTACACAAGTCAGCCGCGGCGAACCTTTGGTAGATACAGCCAGGGTTTTAGACAGATATTTAGACATTTTGGCGATTAGGACTTTCGAGCAAAAAGATTTAGCAACTTTTGCTAACTATGCGAAAATTCCTGTGATAAATGCACTGACAGATGACGAACACCCATGCCAAGTGCTGGCGGATTTACTGACAGTAAAAGAGTGTTTTGGCAAGTTGGAAGGGGTGACTTTGACTTATTTTGGCGACGGTAACAACATGGCAAATTCGCTGATGTTGGGCTGTGCAATGACCGGGATAAATGTCAGAATTGCTTGTCCTGAAGATTTCTCCCCGAATATTGAGATTGTGGAAAAAGCTAAGGGAATTGCTCAGGGAAAAACAGAAGTTACTGTGACTGCTGATGCAGAAGCTGCTGCTAAAAATGCTCAAGTGATTTATACTGATGTTTGGGCGAGTATGGGACAGGAAGAGGAAGCAAAAATCAGGATTCCTTTGTTTGAACCCTATCAGGTAAATGAACAATTGCTGAAGTTAGCAGATAAGAATGCAATTGTATTGCACTGTTTGCCCGCACACCGAGATGAAGAGATTACCGATGCAGTGATTGAAGGCAGTCAATCGCGCGTTTGGGATCAGGCAGAAAATCGGATGCACGCTCAGCAAGCTTTGCTCGCAAGCATTCTGGAAAGCGATTAGGAATTAGCTAAAAATTAGTCTGTCGGGGGATCAAATCGACCTGCTCGCTACTTTTTGCAGACCGCTTCCGTTATCATTTCATTTGAACCAGGATTATTTGCAAGCAGCCTGTAATTATCCGTTTCAACCATGATTAATAGCAATCTCTTAAGTAAAAGAAATGAATCACATTACTACGACAGACTTACTCGAAAATCTCAAATGGCGATATGCCACCAAACAGTTCGATCCAGCCAAAACAATTGCTCCAGAAATCTGGACAGCTTTAGAAGATGCGTTAGTGTTAACACCATCTTCTTATGGGCTTCAACCTTGGAAATTTCTGATTATTACCAGCTCGGAACTTAAAGAACAGCTCAAGCCCGTCTCCTGGAATCAGTCACAGGTTACTGATTGCTCTCATTATGTCGTGTTCGCGATTAAAAAGAATCTCACTGCCGAGGATGTCGATCGCTTTATGGCTCGCACTGTCGAGCTGCGGGGCGGGACTGTAGAGGCAATGGCAGGATATCGGAGTCTAATCGTCAGTGACTTGGTTGATGGTGGCCGCAGTTTTAATATCAATGACTGGTCAACGCGCCAAACTTATATTGCACTGGGCAACTTTATGACCAGTGCTGCATTGCTTGGTGTTGACACCTGTCCAATGGAAGGAATTGAACCTGTCAATTACGATCGCCTGTTGGGTCTTTCTGCAAAAGGCTTTACTACCGTCGTAGCTTGTGCGGCTGGCTATCGCTCTGAAGCAGATAAGTATGCTTCACTCGCAAAAGTAAGATTCCCTAAGTCAGAAATCTTAGAAACTTTATAGAACCCATTTGGTATCTTCTTGAGCGAACTATATGGTTTTGAGGGGATCGTTTTACCAGAGGATTTAATACCAGAGTCAGGACTTTAAGCTAACAGGCATCAAACCAGATACAACCTAGATACCTCAAAGGCTTGTGAGACAACAAAAAGATCCTAAATGGGTTCTATAAACCCGGGATACGCTGTAATATTATGTCCGGTCTATTACCCCTAATACGGTAGGGGCGGGTTCACGAAAAATATCTGCTAATAATTGACAATCTCAAAAACCCGCCCTTTTAATCGCTCGATCGGACATGATATAAGTCGATCGCAATAGCGCACCTCAGCGCACCCTAAAAAGATATTAAGAGGCTCCGAAATTCACTTTTGTGACTTCACCTGCGACAACATTAACAGTTTGTTGAATTTGACTTCCATCAACTTTCAACTGATAAGTTCCCGGAGAAAGCTCGATCGCCCCAAACCATCCTTTACCATCCGCGCGCAGTTGGCGCACTTTGCCCACAGCATCGATCGACTGCAATGTCAAGTTCGCACCATCGCAAGTTTGATCGCAGCGGTGCAAATTTCCGGCGATCGCACCTGTAGTCGGCCGCGACTTCCAAGGCATATCGGGAACCGCTGCTGTTGTCGCCCACACAGGCTGAGTTTCATAGGTTTTGCCCGTCGCAGCATCAACGTATTGACTCGGCTGCGAAAGCGCGGTGTAAAACAAATCGTTGCTTTGGGGAACGTATTTCCAAGGCTGGCGGGGCAAATCACCGCTACCGCCCGATCGCAGTTCCACATTCGTGTAGACGTTGCTGCTAGCGTAGGAATAGAGCACCGTACCTGCGACGTGATTTCCTTTCGCAGAGGGCTGTTCAGCGCGACGAATCTGGCCTAGAGTGTCTTCGATGTAGTTGAGGTAATTGCCGGGGCCGATCGCAATTTGGCGGTTGTACTGGTGGTCTTTGGCGAACTCGATCCAGTGGTCATAAGCGAGTTTTTGCGATCGTTTGTACTCGCGCTGGTAAGTCATCGGCATCGCCATGTCTACGATCCCTTCTTCCAGCCAAGCGCGCCAATCTTGCAATACTTCTTTGTAAGGCTGCGTTTGATACCACCCTGCATCGTTTGTTGGGCCGTCTCCCCAGGCGATCGTGGCGGCGGTAATTTTAACGCGCGGTTTAATCGCAAGGCTTTCTACATAAAGCTTCCGCACTAAATTTGTCACCTGATCGCGCCGCCACTGCATCCACGCGGGATCGGTTGGTGCGGGTTTTCCCGATCGACCTGTTTGCTGATTGAAACGGGCGATCGCAGTCGGATTGTAGCCCCAAGTCGGCCCGCCGTAGCGCACGTAATCCAACTGTACGCCGTCCACATCGTAGCGCTTAAGCAAGTCCAAATAGACGGAAACAGTATAATCTACGGCGTCTGGATGGCCGGGATCTAGGAAACCGGGTGATTCCCCCCCGTAAGTCAGCATTGCCCAATTGTCGCGGCCCGGGGCCGAAGGCCCGTGTTGTTGCCAAACGTGACCGGCGGGAAGTTTGCTGCCCGAAACCACTGGCAGCGTCACCATCCAAGCGTATACTTCAATGCCTGCGGCGTGGGCTTTGTCAATCACATCTTGCAGTGGATCGAAACCCGCCGGAACGTTGGGATCGAGGGTGCGGGGTTCGATCGCACTCGTGTAAAAAGCATCGCCGCGGCGGCGGACTTGGGCGACGATGGCGTTGGCATTTGCCCGCTGCGCGTCTGCGATCAATTTTGTGACTTCTTGAGGCGTTTTGAAGCCGGGGTTGAAAGCGTCCACCCAGAATGCGCGAAATTCGGCGGTTTGGGTTTGCGGAGGCATAAGTGCGATCGCCCGGTTCGGGAACCAGTTTGAGAACCAACCAGGAGTCAGCAGAAAACTAATTGTTAAGCCAATCAGGAACAAGCTTGACAAAAAGAATGTTTTGGTATTTCGCATCAGAAATGTGTGAGAGAGCGTTTAACAGTCCTTTACGGACTTTTGGTTTGAGCGTCCGCTTGATATTTTCGCACAATGGTACATTAAGTGGGCAAATAAGTAAATAGTTGAGTAATACCGCTGGGAGAGTCGAGAATGAGATTAAAATTGACCTCGGCAAAATAAGCGATATTTTCCGATATTTCAATATAGCGATTGAGCCAGTAAATTGAATCCGCTACACCACTTAACATAGTTTTACAGGCTAAATAGGGTTTTAATGATTTTCATTTTGGCTGTATCAATGCCGCATTCAAGTTTGGAAATTGGACTGAGGGTTTTCCACTTGCCTTTATTCGCGGTGAAGATAGCATCGGCTGTTTTTTCGGCATCAATATTTTCAAAGCCGCCTATTTTATTAGTTGATAAGTAATTGAGGCGGTCAAAAATTTCATCTCTAGATGCACGTTTCACGCTGACTGCTTGAGGAGGAGGAGGCGGCGGTGGCGGCGGGGATATAGAAAATACTTTCGCAATAAAATCTAATCTGGCCTTAGTCAAACCACATTGTAACTTAGTCAGAGGGGTGAAATCTGACCATTGATCGCGGTTAGAATCTACAATTTTATTGGCTGTTTCAACTGGTTTTACATTGTTCCAATTATGCTCTTTAACTAAGTATTTAAGTACAGCTATAATAGTATCTTTTGATGCTGTACTCAGATTGACTTGGGGATTTGCTTCTCGCGCTAGAATCTTCGCTTGTTCAATATTTGATGGTTTTGGGTCAATGACAATACACCATACTAAATCTAATTTGGCTTGTTGAGCTACAGCATAGACAAAGTGATTGCTCACAACTTGATACTGATAGTCGCCTGTTTCTTTAACGATAATCGGAATCCAATTGCGATTACCTGCTTGCAAGACGGCTTCGGCGGCTCCGGCAATGATAAACTCTGACTCAGAGCAGGCTTCTGCTGACTCAATTTTAGATAAATTCAAGTGCATTAACTTACCGATGTTCTCAGAATTACTCATACAAAAAATACTCCTTCGCTAATTTTAAGTAATATTCAGCGGCTTTTTTGTGTTGGAAAACCGCTGGTTTTCGAGAAAAAGCGGCAGTTGAAACAACTTCATATTCTGGAACTGTAAATATACTTTTATCGCTCACAGCTTTTGTATATTTAGGCCAATAATAGGGTAACAAATTAGGATCTTTAATATAAGTGTCTCCTTTCTTAACTGTAATAATTGCTTCAATTTCTGCATTGGCTCTTTTGATTGAAGCCTCTGTTTCTTTATGTCTATTGAAAAAAATCGGCAAGGCAATAGGGCCACCGTCCTGCCTAAGCTTCTTAACTTCAGGTAAGAATTCTTTAATAACTTTAGCAGCATTTTTCAAAGATGAAAAGTTATTGTGTTCTGTTGGCATGAGGATTACATCGGAAGCTCTCACACAGCTTTTACTAAAAAAAGTCCAGTTCGTAGGTGCATCAATTAAGATGTAATCATAATTACCAACAAAAATCTCAAGCAAATCTCGCAGCCTTGCTGAACCTTTCTCAATTTTTGATTCATAATCATGAGTCATGAACTTCGATAACCCTGAATCAGATGGGATGACATCAAACACCTTAACTAATAGACCTGCTTTATTCTTCACATTAAATGCTTGAAGAGTTTCTTTAACATTAAGTGCTGTCTTAATCAGGCAATCAGATAGTTTGACTTTTCCCTCCTGTAAGCCTAATGAATCTGTTAAATCTCCTTGTTGTGGATCGAAGTCAACAACAAGCACTTTTTTATGATGTTGTCGAAGAATCGCAGCCAAGTTGATTGTCGTTGTAGTTTTTCCCACGCCTCCCTTATCATTATAGATGCAAATTGTTAAAGCTTGGGGTGGATTTTCCAGCAATTTCTTAATTCTAGTAATAATCTCAATGATATTATCTTTAGTTATCCTCATGCAGTTAGTAGCAGGCAGTACGATTTTACCATGTCTGCGGAATAGCTGGATATCTGTTGAGTTAGTAATTATACCCCATTGAGATGTTTTGCATTTAGGAGCAAGAAGATAACCTGTTATCTGTTCTTTAGCTTTTTTGTACAGGGGAGTACCTTCTGCTAAGTTAATGATGGCATTTCCTGATACTCTCCCTTTAACTTCAATGATTAAGTATGGGTGAATCTTAGCCACGGAAAATTTATCATCATCGTGATTCTTGCGAGCAGCAAAATCAGCAGTGCCCTTCCCTGTTTTAAACTGTTGTACCCACTCATCAGATGTGAATCCAAGTGCATTTAGAAGGCGTTTGACAAATCTATCTTCGACTTCAGGCTCTTCTGCATTCTCTGAAATACTATCTAAAACTTCATTCCAGTTGATAGTTGTCATAACTTAGACCTAGATACTTAAGTAAAATCATAACGCTTGGTTTCAGTTTGTGTCATCGTTAGCTACCTCCCGCTCTAGCTATATGAACAGTCAACATACTTTTGGATAAGTTATATATTTTCTAGTGCGCTTGACATTTTTGCACATCGGTGCAATTTTGGGCGAAAATACACTGAACTGGCGATCGCACTTTTTGAACAAATGATAGCACCGCAATTTCAAACCCTAGCCCCTCCGGGTAACAGCTACTCAAATGCAAGCAATTTACTCGATCGAGTAGATGGCTGGCGCCAAGAAGCAACCCGAAAGTTGCAGCAAAGCCAGAGAGGAGAAAAAGGACAATTTTTAACACCTTCCTCAGTCGCAAGTTTGATGGCGGGAATGTTTGAATTTAACTGTCCCGATATATCCCTGTTAGATGCCGGGGCTGGTATTGGTTCGCTGTTAGCAGCAGTTGTTTGCGAGCTTTGTCAGCGCCCAAACAAACCGCTTAGCCTGCACGTTACAGCTTATGAAATTGACCTTATTTTGATTAAATACCTCAAGCAAACTTTAGAATTATGCAGTATTGAATGTCAGGGTTTTGGGATATCTTTTACCTGTGAGGTTCGCGAAATTGATTTTATTCAAGACAGCGCCGATATGTTGCAGCCCAATCTATTTACACAACCAGTAAAACGGGAATTTACCCATGCAATTATCAATCCTCCCTATGCCAAGATAGACGCTAAATCCCAAGCCCGAACCTTGCTGCGTTCTATAGGACTAGAAACCAGCAATCTCTACGCTGGCTTTACAGTTGCTGCCGCTCACCTGCTCAAACCAAACGGTGAATTAGTATCGATTACTCCCCGCAGCTTTTGCAACGGTTTATACTTTCGAGATTTCCGCAAAGTATTCCTTCAAATGATGGCTTTACGCCAAGTACACATCTTTGAATCCCGACAGTTGCCATTTCGCGATGATGCAGTGCTGCAAGAAACTATTATTGTGCGCGCCACCAAACAAATAGAACAGCCAGATACTGTACTAATTACCTCAAGCAGCAGCGTGGGCGACGACCTGGTTTTATCTCACCAACTGCCCTATACCGCCCTAATTAATCCCAAAGACTCCGAGCAATTTATTCGGATTTTACCAGATTCTGTCAGCCAGCAAGTAGTCGAGCAAATAGCTCAATTTACTTGCACCCTAGAGGAATTAGGCTTAACAGTTTCTACCGGAAAAGTTGTAGATTTTCGTGTTCGCTCTGACTTGCGGCTAAAACCGGAGAACGGTACAGTTCCGCTGATTTATCCCGCACACTTCTGGGCTGGCGGTGTTGAATATCCCACCGCCACCAGAAAGCATCAAGCTTTAGCTGTCACGGAAAAAACTGCTGCACTCCTCGTACCTAACGAACATTATGTTTTGAGCAAGCGCTTCTCGTCAAAGGAAGAGAAAAAGCGAATTGTTGCAGTTGTCTGGGATGCCAATAAAATTAATAGTTCTAGCGTGGGTTTTGAGAACCATTTGAATTACTTTCACAAACAGGGACGCGGATTAGACCTCACCCTAGCGCGGGGATTGGCAGTTTATCTAAATTCGAGCTTGGTAGATGCGTTTTTCCGACTGTTCAACGGACACACTCAAGTTAATGCTACGGATTTACGCAATTTGAAGTATCCTAATCTAGAGCAATTACTTTTACTTGGTAGTGAAATTGGAGACATATTTCCTACACAGCGGGAACTAGATCAACTTGTCGAAAGAAAAGTGCTGAACACGACGAATCCGTTAGAAAATAGTCCGATGACAATTAAGAACCGTATTGATGAATCTCTAGAAATACTTGCAGCGCTGGGTTTTCCAAAAGGTCAGCTTAACGAACGTTCCGCCTTAACCCTTCTGGCTTTGCTTGACCTCAAGCCAAAGGATGCTTGGGAATTGGCAAAATCTCCACTTCTGGGAATTACACCAATTATGGAATTTATGGAGCAGGAGTACAGTAAAAAATATGCACCAAATACGCGGGAAACTGTGCGTCGCCAGACTGTGCATCAGTTTCTAGATGCAGGTTTAATTGTTGTTAATCCTGACAAGCCAGAACGTCCGGTGAACAGTCCAAAAACCGCATATCAGATAGAAGAAAATGCTTTAGAACTGCTGCGAACTTATGACACTTCTGACTGGGAAAAGAATGTTCGCGCTTACGTCGTTCATTTTAACGGAGAAAAATTATTGCAGGCTTCTTCCAAAAATGAAAATATTTGTGAGTCTGAATGATGCTAAAATACGCTATTTATATGGCTGCCGCTGGCATCGGAATGACATATACTGTGATGCAAGCGGTTTAATTGACCGGAATTGTCGATCGCACTCCGTAAATCAAATAAGTAACTAGGTAAAATATCTCTGCAATGGAAAAAAAGCATAACGCTGGATTGTGGGTATCAGTATTGTATTTCGCTCAAGGTCTCCCTTACACCGTCGTTAATTTAATGTCGGTGATTTTTTTGAAAGGTATGGGAACTAGCAACGAACTCATCGGATTGACAAGTCTTTTGTCTTTTCCCTGGGTATTAAAAGGTTTGTGGGGGCCAGTTGTTGATTTGTATTCCACCAAACGCAAGTGGATTTTAACAACCGAAATCATTTGTGCTTTCCTGTTTGCTTTTCTAGCTTTTGGCGTATTAACGCCGGCACCGATTATTATATCGCTTGTTATCTTTACGGCGATCGCCTTTGTGTCAGCTACTCACGACATCGCCATTGACGGATTTTATTTAAACACTCTCAATAAAGACCAGCAAGCCTTGTTTGTCGGGGTTCGCAACACGGCTTATAGAGGTGCTGTCATTGCCGGTAGCGGTGTATTGGTGTTCTTAGCCGGGAAACTGGCCGAACAGCATTTAGTCACCGGAAATACAGGCGACACCAAAATATATCAAGACATTCCGCTGTCACTTTTCGGTTCCGATTTTAGCGTGTCTGCGCTTAACTACGGATGGGCGACAGCCTTTGGCATCTGTGCGATTATGTTTGTACTGATATATCTCTTTCAGCGGTGGTATCTTCCCTATCCTAGAAATTACGCTCTGGAAGCCGACACCCCCCAACAAACAACAAGCTTTATCGAAGCCTTTAAAACATATTTTCAGCAAGATAAAATTGGTTGGATTGTTACTTATGTCTTAATTTTTAGGTTAGGCGATGCCTTGACGTTTAAAATGGCTCCGCCATTTTTAATGGATAAAGTGGAGAAAGGAGGATTAGCAGTTTCTACATCGGACATGGGTCTGTTATCGGGTACGATCGGGGTAATATTTCTGTTAATAGGAGGGTTGCTGGGCGGCTATTTGATTGCAAAACAAGGATTGAAAAAATGGATGTGGCCGACGGCAATTCTGCAAAATTCAACTAACGTGCTGTATTGGCTGTTAGCAATCAATCAACCGGGGATTGAATGGGCTTATGCTGTAAACTCGATCGAGCAATTTACTTACGGACTTGGCGTAGCTGCCTATACAGTGTTCTTGATGCGGACTGTCCGCCCTGAATACGAAGCATCTCACTATGCAATTACAACGGCTTTTATGGCCGCAGGAGTGCTGATTCCGGGGGTTTTTAGCGGCTACTTGCAGGCGAATCTCGGCTATCAAAATTATTTCTTGATGAGTGCGCTGGCTGTGATTCCCGGTATGCTGACGATTTTCTTTCTGCCCCTAGAAGATGAGAAAAAATTAGCAGCTATGCCCCGGCCTGGACTGGACGATTTCGATTAATATCAAGTCCGATCGCTATAATTATCAGAACCGGGCGGGGCGGGTTTACTAATGTCTGCACTACTTTTTTGAGATGTCGGTGAACCCGCCCCTGCAGGAATATTGATGTTTTTAATCGTCGAATTAGTATAAATTCTGTGTGCTTGCGTTCAGAAGATAAAATAAGGACACAACATTGTTGTGTCCCTACCGAATATCTTTATTGCCAGCCGCCAACTAAATCGCAATAAAATCACTAGCTGTTAGCGGACTACTTGGAATGCCAGTAATACTGGCAAGAACTTCGCCGTTACTGGCCACTTCAATCGTCGTTATAAAATCGCCTGGAGTAACTTTCAGTTGGTTGAAGGTCAAACCTCCGCTCAAACCGATTAAATCTTCACCCTTTTGAAAGTCTATAAATGTATCTGTACCGGCGCCTACTCCTAACACCAATACGTCGCGTCCAGCGCCACTAATTAAGAGATCCGCACCCTTTCCTCCAATCAGCGTATCGTTTCCTTCTCCACCGCTCAAATTGTCATCCCCTTTGCCACCGAATAGCTGGTCGTTGCCGACGCCACCGCTGATAATATCGTTGTCTTTGCTGCCCGTGAGAGTGTCGTTTCCCCCATTGCCAATGATAATATCGTCCCCTGCAAAACCTGAGGCTGTATTGTTGGCATCGTCGCCTACTAAATTATTAATTGCGGACGGATCGAGAGCAGTTTTCATTGCCACAACGTTTGCTAAAAAGGAGCTTCCCGGAGCGGTTCTTAATTGTTCTAAACTGCTGCGCGATTCCAGCGATGTTGCCAAGGCGGGCAGTGCAAAGTCTAAGCCAGCTAACAGCTCTAAATAATCGGAATCTGTGAAAGTGAAATCAGGGCGGTTCAACTGGTCTACAGAGATTTCGGCCTGAGTTAAGCCGGGAGGAGGAGCAGTTAACAAACCGTTTTGGGTGTGCTTGTCCAAGACAAGTAGCGGGTTGATAATCGGGTTAGTAAATGTTTGAAGAATTACTTTTCCGGGGAGAAAAGCTTCTCCTCCCAAACTAACAAAATCGCCGCTAACTATGTAGTGAGTTACATTTTTTCCTGCCCCGGCTTTCTGCTTAAATGTATTGACGGTGTTCTGATCGACTCCGGGAGAATTGAAGGTGACAACATCTCCGATAGTAGAGGTAAATTCGGTGGCGGCTAGTTGCGTTATGGCGCCGCCTAAGCTGTGTCCGAGAAGGTCTGGTGGCAAGCGGCTGGGGTTTTTGGCTGTATCTTGACTGATTTCTGTCAACCAATTTCCTAATGCTTGTTTGTTGGCTTCAAATTGGTTGAAACCGGTGCCGCGCGGGTCTGCGTTGGCAATATCGTCTATGAGCGAGTCGGTGCCACGAAATACCAAAACAGGCGGTTTGTCTGGGGTGGTGGAAATTAAGCCGATCGCGTGAAATCCAGTCGTGGGATCGTCAAACGTGCGATCGATTTGGTAGCCAGCACCGCTCAAACCAGTTTGAACTAAAGTTTGAAACTCGGAGCTGTTATCTATGTAAGCAAGTTGCTTGGCTATAGTTTCGTAAGTGGCGGGGGAGGAGGGCATATTTTTTTATTTCCTGTCGTTAGATTGGGAATTAGTGTTTAAGCTACTTAATTAAGTTTACTGTAAACTCCGTTTATTAACAATATTAATTAGTCATATTGCGTGGCTTTGTAGGAGAATATTTAGCAGAAATTTTTTGTTACAAAAAACAATAACTCGCTCCGCTTGCGTGCCACCAAAACTACAAATTTTTCTCGCACAAAAGCTATACAAAATCTACCCGCGTAAGATCGCTTGCCACTACGCCTCGGAGAGTAGCAAGAATTTCCCCAGTAACCGGGATAGTAATTAAAGCTCCGTCAACACCTTGGCTTACTCTAATTTGAGGAAAAGTTAGACCCCGCGACAGTGCAATTACATCTTGACTATCTTGAAAATCTACAATCACATCTGCTCCGCCGCCGGATTCCAATACAAAGCGATCGCGCCCCGCGCCGCCAATTAAAAAATCGTTGCCAAACTCGCCGGAAATCAAATCGTTTCCGTTGCCACCCTCGAAATAATCATTATCTCTGCCGCCGTACAAGAAGTCGTCGCCATCACCACCAGTGATGCTGTCATTACCTCGATTGCCTCTGAGAGTATCGTTACCGCGGTTGCCGATAATTGTATCCTCTCCAGCGCCGCCGGTAGCAGTATTGTTGCGATCGTCCCCTGATAAATAATTCGGTTGCAAGGGAGCTAAACCGTATTGCATTTGTCTGACTAACTGCACAAAAGAAAATTCTGGTGCTGTTCTCAAACTCTCTGCACCCGATCGGGTTCTGATGGCTACTGACACATTGGGCAGGGCCAAATTCATCGCAGCGATAAACTCGTTAAAATCTGAGTCGTTGTTATAAGCAAAATCGGGACTGTTTAATTGTTCTACGGAAATTTGCCTCTGCAAAAAACCCGCTGGCGGAGTAGTTAACAAATTTTCACTTCGATGTTTTGCCAAAACAGTTAAGGGATTAATACTCGGGTCTGTAAAACTTTGGATAAATACTTTCCCCGGGATAAATGCTTCGCCAAACAAGGTGACGAAATCTCCACTGACAATGTAGTGGGTGACATTTTTGTTGCCTGCCCTGCTGAGATTTCTCCGAAAAGCGTTGAATGTACTCGCTGACACTCCCGGAGAGTTAAAAGTAAAGATATCGCCCGTAATAGATGTGTATTCGGTCGCTACAATTTGAGCGACAGCTCCGCCCCAACTGTGACCGATGACATCTGGCAATAACTTGCTGGGGTTTTTAGCAGTATTTTGACCTATTTCTGTCAGCCAGTTTTTGATACTATCTTTGTTCTTTTCAAATTCAGGTAAACCAATGTCTCGGGAGTCGGAAAATATAGCGTCGCCGTCGATGAAATCTGTACCTTTAAATACCAGGGCGGGCGGGTTTTCGGGATTGGATGAACCGAAGCCGATCGCATAAAAGCCAGTTTCTCGGTCGTCGAATATGCGATCGATATAGTAGCCATTAGTATCTAGGAAACGCGAAACTTCATTTTGTGCGTTAGGTTTTTGATTCAAAAAAACAATAGACTTAGCAAGAGCTTCATAAACAGCAGGCGAGGCACTCATAATATTATATTTTGCGTTTGTTGGTATTTGCGATCGCTCAAGCTTGAGCTAAGTGTCCAATGGCAGCCATTATAGCTGACAAGATTTGTATGGTACACTTGATAATATCAACTCAAGAATCAAGTTTTTACGGTTATGGCTATCATTCGTCAATACATTGCTCCATTTATAGCGATATTAGTATTTTTCGCGGCTCTGGTAGCAGTCAGCGCTCGCATCTTTTTGCCGGCTGACATGGCGGCCCCGGCACCAATTGAGGAAGCGATCCCCCAAAAGCAAGCGGCAGTAGTGAATCCAATTTTCTTGGGGGTAAATTATTCCGCTTTGCGTGTCCGGTGAGCTGATGTCTGCTCAACTAATACCGGGCTACGAGCTCCGCTCAGGATCTGGACTCGATCGGGCAAAACTGGTAAAGTTTATGCACCGGACTTACCGAGAGCTTTACCCGGATGGGGAATTGGGACATTTGGCTCAAACTGTCGAGCAGTATTTTTCTAACCAGACGCCGGTTTGGTGGGTAGAGTGCCAGAAAAACAGCCAGGAAGAGGCAGAAATTTTGCCGGCGCTTCCCTCCCAGTATCTCAATCCCCAATCTCAAGTCCAAAATCTGACATCAGTTATCGGATGTTTGTGGTTGGGAAATGCGATCGACCAAACCACCGGAGAACGTTACGCTCACATTTTTTTGCTGTACGTAGCACCGGAACATCGCCGTTTAGGAGTCGGTGCAGCTTTAGTTATTCATGCTGAAAATTGGGCGCGGGAAAGGGGCGATCGACAAATTGGTTTGCAAGTCTTTCTGAGCAATCAGCCTGCTCTGAATCTCTATCAAAAATTAGGCTATCAAAGTCATTCCCTCTCAATGCTCAAGTCTCTTTGAAAAATAAAAGGTACTGTTTGTAGTAAGGAGGAAGAGTCCTAATACATAAAGAAGCTGAAAACTTCGTGAGTTTATGGGCACTTAACTCTTGACTACGAACTTTATGAAGGACTGAAGTCCTCACTATGAACCACATGAAGACTTCAGTCCTCCCTCGGAATACTTTTATTGGTATTATCCTAATTGCTGTTGACCGTTGTCTGAGTTGCTGAGGAGCATCCTCAGTGCGGTAAAGTTTTTTTATGCACAATAACGACTACTCCAACGCCCTTGATACTGACACGGAACTGGAAAGCCCTTTGGATCAATTTGACGAATCCGAACCCCCGCTGCCAGATCCCGAGGAAATGCTGCCTTTGCTGGAATCCCCGCAACCTCAGCACCGGATGATGGCGGCGCGGGCTTTTTGCGAACTGCAGGACGATCGAGCAATTTCGCATTTAATTAATTTGTTGAGAGACGGTTGCCCCTTGGTGCGGGTAAGCGCGGCTTATGCGTTGGGGCGAAATCCGAGTCCCGATGCTGTGGAACCGCTGATTCTGCAGCTCAACCGCGACTGGAACGGTTACGTTCGCAAAGGGGTAGTTTGGGCCTTGGGAAATTGCAGCGACCACCGCGCTTTGCCATCTTTAATTGATGCTCTGAAAACTGATATTTCGGCGGTGCGTTTGTGGGCGGCGAGTTCTCTGGGTCAAATGGCAAAAGTTGGTTACTATGTGGTGATTGCTGCGATTCCGCCGTTGATTGAAGCGCTGCGGGGAGATTCTGTATCTGCTGTGCGGAGCAACTGCGCTTGGGCGATCGGGCAACTGGCTCGCGAATTGCCGAATAATATAGTGTACGCTGGGGCGATCGATGGTTTGATAGAAGCTTTAGAAGAAGATGAAGATATGGGCGTGCGGGAAGATGCTAAATCTTCACTTTTGCGAGTTGGCGATCCGCGCGGATTGCAGATTATAGAAGATTTAGAAATGGAAGGACTTTTGTGATTTAAACGCCCCCATTACCAATTACCCATTACTCATTATGCCTTTCATTAGTGCTAAAACAGATTTTGGTTTCAAAAAAATATTTGGTTCCCCCCAGAGCAAAGACATTTTGATTAGCTTCCTCAATGCTATGCTCTATGACGCACAGCCAACCATTGAAGACTTAGAAATTATTGACCCTTACGCCGCGCCGAGCGTTACTGGATTAAAAGACACTTACCTGGATGTTAAAGCCAAAATTACAGGCAACAAAACTGTGATTATTGAAATGCAGGTAATAAATGTAGAAGCTTTTACTAAACGGGTAGTGTATAATGCCGCCAAAACCTACGCAACTCAACTCAGGCCCCGGGAAGGATACTCTAAATTAAATCCTCTGATTGCTTTAACAATTACAGATTTTATTCTGTTTGAAAATACAGAAAAATTTCTCACCCATTTTGTATTTAAAGAACTCCAAGAAAACTTCGAGTATTATAACAGAGAAATCGAATTAGTATTTGTCGAACTGCCCAAGTTTAACCAAGAACTGGAACAAATCGAAAACCTAATTCAAAGCTGGATTTATTTTATCAAAAATGCTCCCCTATTCGATGAAATTCCGGAAAAATTTGCATCAATGCCAGAAATTCAAACAGCTTTTTCCATCGCCAGCCGAAGTAATTTAACCCTTAACGAATTAGAGGAATTAGAAAAGCGGGAAATGTTTTTTGAAGACCAGCGCGGTGCTATTATTAAAAGTCGCAAAGAAGGCATAATTGAGGGGGAAACAGCATTAATCCTGCGTCTACTCGCGCGGCGCACTGGCGAAATCCCACCAAAAATTAAAACTCGCATCCAGCAGTTATCTCTTGAACAATTAGAGGATTTAGGTGAAATCTTGTTAGATTTTACCAGTCAAGAGGATTTAATAGCTTGGTTGGAATCGGCTTCAGCATGAATTTATAGCTTTTGCACTCCTGATACTAAATCCGGCTTTAATACCCCCTTCATTCTTTATTAGCCACAGGCGGGCTGTGTTTGTATAGTAGCGGTTTCAACCGCCGAGTTTCTAATCTAATAAGTCTGGTTCCCGGCGAACAATCATGTCATAAAGCGGTTGAAAGCTAAACCATCCCATGCGGTGAGACCCTACTTGCTGCTGTGTCAAACTCGCACATTCTGGCTTGATGAGAATTGGTTTTCCCGCTGCTTCTGCCATTAACTGCGCTTGACAAGAACGTTCCATTGAAATAAACCACCAAGCGGCTTCATCTACTGTTTGACCTACTGTTAACAGTCCGTGATTTTGTAAAATAATAGCTTTTTTCTCACCTAAAGTTTTGGCGATGCGTTTAGCTTCTTCGATTTCCAAAACAACTCCGGTGTAATCGTCAAATAAAGCTTGGTCTTCATAAAAAGAACAAGCATCTTGCGTCAGCGGGTCAAGCAGGCGGCCCAAACTCGACCAACTTTTGCCGTAGGGAGAATGAGCGTGCGCTGCTGCGATTACGTCGGGGCGGGCGCTGTGCACTTGGGAATGAATGGCAAAAGCTGCTTCGTTTACGGGTTTATTTCCTTCAACAACTTCGCCTTTGTGGTTGACTAAAATTAGGTCGCTAACTCGAATTAAACTAAAGTGCATTCCAAAAGAATTGACCCAGAAATGGTCGAGGTGTTCGGGGTCGCGGACGGTGATGTGTCCGGCAATTCCTTCGCTGAATCCGAAGCGGGCAAATAATCGAAATGCGGCCACTAAACGCTGTTTGCGGTGGCGGCGTTCTTCTTCAATTGAGTTGAATGCCGGGGGTTGAAGTGTAACTTTGGGGATTTTTAATGCGACCATATATTTTATTTTGTCATGGGAAATGGGTAATTGTTAATTGTGGCGCAGGCATCTTGCCTGTCCTACTGACTGGCGACTTCACTGAGGCGCAAACCTGATATATTTTGGCAGTCGAAAGTGGCGTTGTTCCCGGGGTGGCGCTCGATTAATTCGATAATTTGTCCGGCGGGGTTTTGCAGAAACCACTGGGTTAATGAGCCGTAATCTAAGGGTCGATCGGACAGGGGTTTGAAGTTTTTATTTTGCCATATTGTAGCAGCATTCTGCACGTTTTCGACTCGAATCGCAACGTGGTGAACTGCTGCTAATCCTCTTTCTTGCTGAAAGCGGTTTTTTTGGTCGCCGGCTGCGTGGGGCGCATCTAATACTACTAAGCCGCCCGCTGGCATTAATAAGGTCATTAAATGCAGCCACAAATCGGAGGGAACGTTAATGTTTTCCGAACAAAAGTTGATCGGGAATAAGTCGGGGCCTTCAACTGTTTTGGCGCCGAAGGGGCGAAAAGATTTGGCGTATTTTTCGAGTTCGGTTCGGGTGGGAAATGTGATGACAAAGTGGTCGATCGCAACTTGTTCGCCGTACAGGTGCGTTTCAAATGTCCAGGCTGTTAAAAATTCGGGAGTGATAAATTTGGGGTTGAATTCCAGCAAGCCATTTTTTTCGATGAAAGGTGAGTCAAGATGGCTGTCAAGGTTGCGATCGAACTTTAGGGTTTGTAGATTCAAGTTTTTCATCTGTCTTCCCCGATGTTAACTCCGCAAAACTGCGAATTTTGTCTGCAAGCCGAAGTCAATGCACATTTAGTGCGCCTTAATTCAAAAATAACACAAAATTTAATACAGGCAAACCGATCGCGCGATCGCAACTCCTAAACCTTTACACAGCAAATATTCCCCAATCTAAAATCTAAAATCTAAAATCGGATGGTTTGCCGATCGCGTTCCCGGCCAACCACGCCGTAGTCCAAGCACTTTGGAAGTTGAAACCGCCCGTCACGCCGTCGATATCCAAGATTTCGCCAGCAAAGAAAAGTCCGGGACAGCGGCGGCTTTCCATTGTCTTAAAATCGACTTCTTTGAGGTTGACACCGCCGCAGGTGACGAATTCTTCTTTAAATGCGCCTTTTCCGGCAATTTGATATTCGCCTTGAACGAGTTCTTGCAGGAGGCGATCGAGGGTTTTGTTAGATAAGTCTGCCCAGCGTTTTTGCTCATCAATGCCGATCGAACTTGTCAAGCGTTCCCAGAGGCGGCGCGGCATCGGAAACGGACAGCTAGAAACTATCAATCGGTGCGACAACTGCGACTTAACCGCTAGCAGTTGCTGCCGCAAAACTTCCGCATTGTACTGGGGAAGCCAATTAATCAGCACAGATGTTTTATAATGGCGATCGTGCAAAAATCTCGCACCCCAAGCCGAAAGTTTGAGTACAGCAGGCCCGCTTAAACCCCAGTGAGTAATTAGCAAAGGCCCGCTTTGTTCTAATTTAGCTCCCGGCAATTTCACCTTAGCATTAGGAACAGAAATTCCGGCTAAATCTTTGATTCTGTTGTCGCAAATATTAAAAGTAAATAGAGAAGGAACGGGCAGTTCTACAGTATTACCTAACTCTTTTGCCCACTTAAAACCCGAAGGATTGCTGCCTGTAGCGAGAAGAATGCGATCGCACTTAAAACTCTCCCCCGACTTCAACTCAATTTCAAACATAGGGGCGGTGTCCTCCTGTTCGCCCTCTGCGGTGTTGCCCGTTAATTTCTTTACTGAAACTACTGCATCGCCGGTGCGAATTTTTACGCCTGCATCCTCAGCAGCCCGGATCAAACAGTTAACAATTGTCTCCGAATCGTCGGTGATCGGAAACATTCGCCCGTCTTCTTCTGTTTTCAACTTCACACCGTGACCGGCAAACCATTCTACAGTATCGCGCGGTTGAAATCGAGTAAAAGCACCGCGCAGAGCTTTCCCACCTCTGGGGTAATTCTGCACTAAAACACCGGGGTCAAAACAAGCGTGAGTGACGTTGCAGCGCCCGCCGCCAGAGATGCGAACTTTTGCCAGGAGTTGCCGGCCAGCTTCTAATAAAGTGACGCGGGCCTGCGGGTAGGTTTTGGCACAGGTAATTGCACTAAAAAAACCAGCAGCACCGCCGCCGATGACTGTAATTTTGAGCATTCGATCGGACAAATTTTTTCTCGCTTATTCTGGTTCAAAATCGGATTTTGCCGCCCCGCAAGTCGGACAAACCCAATCGTCGGGGATATCTTCAAAGGGTGTACCGGGAGCTATGCCTCCGTCGGGGTCGCCTTCTGCTGGGTCGTAGACGTAATTGCAAACTGTACAAACGTATTTTTGCATTTGCTTAACTCAATTTGATATTGTAAGCCTATAGATTGTACTTGACAACGCAACCTAGTGCAATACCCATTTCCAAACGTAATGCGACTTTCGGCCATTCCCAAATTATTAAAAATTTACTTTGTCAAAATTATAAAATCTAAAATTTAATTAAGTGTTGCACAAATCTAAAATTTAAAATCTAAAATCTAAAATCTAAAATCGTCAAAGCCTCCAGAACCGAAGTTCGAGAGGCTTGATTGTATTTTTTATTAATTTACTGCGATTGGAAGACTAGACTTTTGCTAAAGGCTTAGTCCAAACGCCGTTTTCATCTTCTTCATACTGCTGGTGAATGGCGTTCCAAGCCGTGTGTTCAGCTTGTATCGAGTCGTTGCTTTCGTCAAATGCGGCGTTGTAGGATTCCATAAAGGTTTTTTGAGCAGCTTCCGACAGGTGCGATCGCACTTCTGGAGACAAATCTGCCGCACTATTGCAGCGACCTTTAACGGCGCGCGGCAGGGTCATTTCGCTAACTGAAACTTCTTCGCCACCTGCACTTTCTAGCAAGAGTTGAAATTCGCCCGATTTATCTGCGGGAACTTCTGCCATCACCAGAAATTCACCTGCTTCAACGCGGGTTTGATAGATAGTTGCTTTGTCTTCGGGCATTCCCAAAGCGACCAAAGCGGAAACTAGACCCGCACCGGCAGAACCTGCGATCGCGCCGCTAGCTGCACCCAACAGTACAGCACCCAGCGGGCCCGCCGAGACTACTGCACCGACAAAGGGAATAAACAGCACGCCGACGCCAGTTAGCAAACCCAAAAAAGAACCGAATAAGGAACCAAAAATCGCCCCGCTTCGCAGACCGCCTAATATCACATCTTTTTTAGTAATAAAGCCGGCAATTTTAGTTTTAGATTGAAAGTTTTTTCCCATTACTGAGATGTGGTCGCGGGAAACTCCGCGATCGAGCAACCGCCGAATTACACCGTCTAATTGTTCTTCTTCCTTAAATACGGCTGAAACTGTTCGTTCGGCTAAATATTCCTCGGTCATTGTTCCTCCTTGATCGTTTATCGATTAGTTATGCTGGTTTTCAGTATAGGAGAACGCTGTAGGGCGATCGCATCGACCGTGAGATAGAGGTAGATGAATGGGAGATAGTTTGAGGCTCTATCAAAAGAGTTAAGGGATTTTTTAAGGGCGGATTACTCATCTATTACAGATAGTTATTTAGCACTCATATAACATTACAAATATTCTCATTATATTTTATTGTAACGGTTTAACTTTTATTGTTTGTTCAGATTGATCGGACTCACACTCAGCCTTTTCTGCTGCTATATCCGCGTCAATTTTGTCTTGATTCGCCTAAGAGTAGGCTAGTAAACCATAAATTTGTATTGGCGATAAAGTCAAGTGCAGTTTTTCATCCATGATTTGTTCTGGAGTGAGCGCAGCATTAAAATCAATAGCAATATTTTTTACGGTAATTCCGGTTTTGGCGAGGCGCTGGTGGCTGCCGCAAGTTCCCGGCGTGCTGACAATTAGCGTTCCAATATCAACGGCAGTTGTCATATTTACCTCGATTGAGTTAACTTTATTTTATTGTAACGCAGCTTCATTTCTACCCGATCGCATTTATCAAGGTTAATCAATGCCACTAGCACCCCTGTTTCCTGTCGTTCATCCCATCCTCAAATCTGCTTTTCCCAGATGTCTGTGGACGGGAGATATCAACAGCCGAGAAATTGCCCTCACATTTGACGACGGCCCGCACCGCCAGCACACACCTCAAGTGTTAAAAGTTTTAGATAAATACGACATCAAAGCTAGTTTTTTCTGGCTGGGATTTTGCGTTGACAGGCATCCAGAAACGGCTAAGGAAGTTTGCGATCGCGGACACTGGATCGGCCTCCACGGCTACCAGCATATATCGTTTGCCAAACTCAAAACTCACGAACTAAAACAAAGTTTAGAAGACACGCAAAAGGCAATTGCCAAAGCTTGCAATTTGGAGCCAGAATTGATCCGGGATGTGCGGCCGCCCAACGGCATTTTTACACCGCGAACATTAGAGTTATTGCAACAGTGGGAATATCGCCCCGTAATGTGGAGTGTCGTCCCAGAAGATTGGGTACGGCCGGGGGTTAGGAAAGTTATTAGTCGGGTCGTGCAGCAAACTGAAAACGGCTCAATTATTGTACTTCACGACGGCTATTGCGGTGGCGAAGATGTTGCAGCTTCGGCTGATAAAATAATTCCATTACTTTTGTATAAAGGTTACAAATTTGTGACAGTCGATCGACTGTGGCAACAGGCAAACATTCAAATAACAGGAAATTAAATTAATGAAAAAAACACTGTTTATTACGTCTCTTTGTTTAGCGAGTGCCGGATGGGCGATCGAGCTTTCTCCTGTTTCCCTCAGTGCTGAAGCTCCACTTGTAGTGGAGCAGCCAGCCCCTGGCGTATCCGCGCCTGCTCCCAACTCGAAAACCCCGCAAGTGGAACTGCTAAATCCGGGAGTGGAACCACGACAGGAACTGCGTTTGAAGCCAGCTATCGATGTCAAAGAAACAAGTGTTATGACCGTAAAAATGGATGTGGAAATATCCGCATCCGGTCGGTCTTCGCCTGAGGGTAAAATTCCAATATCGGTGATGACTTTCGAGACAAAAGTCACTAAAATTGATCCCAACGGCGATATTCACTACGAGTTTGCTTATACTAACTCAGATATCACCGGTGATACTGGAAATATGCCGCCAGCCGCGCGAGATGCCATACGTTCCGCACTCAAAAGCATAGTCGGAGTGAAAGGCTCTTTCATCATGGACAATCGCGGTTTTCATAAAGGAGGTGACATTATTTTGCCCGAAGGAGCTGACAACAGCCTTAAACAAATGGTTGGACAAATGTCTAAATCTCTAGAACAACTTGCCTCGCCGCTGCCTGCAGAAGCAGTCGGAAAAGGAGCCAAATGGCGCGTTTCTTCTTCCTCTGATTTCAGTGGCATGAATGTGAATGACATTGCTACCTATGAATTGGATAGCTGGCAAGATGGAGTTGTCTCTATGAATGTAAGTATAGAGCAGCAAGCAAACCCCCAAAATATTACCTCTCCCCTACTGCCTGCTGGAACTACCTTAACCCTCAAATCTTTTAGTTCTCAGGGTCGGGGAAAAGTTACAGGGCGCTTGGATAGATTAATTCCTTTTCGCTCTACTGTGTCTATTAGTTCAAATAGCGAAATGAGTGCTAAAAATGCTGGCAGCGCAGAAGAATCAACAATCACAACAAAAATGGCGATGGAGATGACTTTAGAGTCGAAGTAAGCTTTATTATACCAACTCTAAAAAGTAGGGGCACGGCAGTGCTGTGTCCTTAGTCGCCGGTAAAATTTTAATAAATGGTATTAAATCGGGCTAAGATACTGGATATTATATAAAATTTCCAAAAGTTTCGATCGCCAATTTGTAAGTAGAGGAGTCTGTTCTATGATTCGATCGCACAGATGGCAAGCTATCATCGCTTTAGTGGTAGCCCTGGGAATAATCATCGGGAATTTAGTGTTTCCTGGCCTGAATGTAGCGCCGGCATTTGCTCAAGCCAAATTTAAGGATGTTAACGACCATTGGGCGCAAGCTTGCATTGAAGAGTTAGCAGAGAAAAAAATTATCAGCGGCTACTACGAAGACGGCAGTTTTCGCCCGAATCGCCCTGTCAGCCGCGCTGAGTTTGCGGCGATGGTTCGGAGGGCTTTTCCCGATGCGAAAACCGTCCGCAATCCGATCGACTTTGCAGATATTCCTACAAATTACTGGGGTTTTAAAGCAATTCGAGAAGCTTATCAAACAGGTTTTATGTCTGGATACAGCGGGAGTATTTTTAACCCGACTTTGAATATTCCCCGCTGGCAGGTTTTGGTAGCTTTAAGCAGCGGGTTGAAATATACACCTGCGGGGTCGGCGGCTGAGATTTTGGATGCGACGTTTGAAGATGCGCGGGATATTCCCGAACTCGCAAGAAATGCGATCGCCGCCGCCGCAGAAAAACAACTTGTGGTCAATTATCCCGCCGTCAAACAGCTAGAACCTACACGCAATGCTACTCGCGCCGAAGTAGCAACTTTTCTCTGTCAGGCGATCGCCAAACCCGGTCAAACTGCCTTAGTTCCTGCCCAATATATCGCCCAAGTTCCGGCGAATATCGGTCCCCCGAGAACAACAGAAATCTCGGAAGCGGGGAAAGTTCGGGCGGAAGTTTCTTTCGTAAAAGAAGCAGAAAATGCTAAAAATCTCCGCATCAAAATTATCCGCGACGGTAAAACTTTATTGGAAGAACCAGTGCTGATTTCGACTCGTTCTCTAGTAGATAATCCCGATCGAAGAGCCAGCGAAGAAGTATCAGAAGGACGTTTTTTATCGCTGCTAATTCGCGATTTGGACGGCGACAAGGAACCGGAAGTGCTAGCAGATTTAGTGTCAATCAAAAGCGGCGTCCGCTGCTGCAATTATTCGTTTATTTACCGCTACGATTCCGGCGCTAACAAATACACTCATATCAAGCATTTCTGGGGCAATGTGAGTTACGAAATTGTCGATTTTGGCAAAAATGATATTCCAGAGTTTAAGAGTCAGGACGGGCGATTTGCGGAGGCTTTTACAAATTATGCTGATTCTCGCTTCCCGCTGCAAGTTTGGCAGTACAGCGCCGGAAAAATGCAAGATGTTAGCAAACAGTATCCGGTGGAAGTATACACGAATTCTGCTGAGCTTTGGCTGGAATCTAACAAGCGTCTGAGTGAAAATGGGGAGGTGAAGGGGGTTTTGGCGGCCTTCATGGCGAGCAAGTATGTCATGGGTCAGGAGGCGGAAGGTTGGCAATTGTTGGAGAGGGTTTATCAAGGGCGCGATCGCACTCAATTCTTTGGGAAGTTGCGGGAGTTTTTGGTAAGTACGGGTTATGCTAGTAAGTAGATTTGCAGGTTTTTTACCGCAGATGAACTCGGATAAACGCTGATAATATCTGTAGGGGCGGGTTTCGCCAAAAAGTTTGTATTCCCGCAGATAAGATTGAAGTCAAAACCAAACCTTTAGAGACTATCTATCACTCCTTATCTTTGTCTGCCGCCTTCCTTCTAGCGCCATCCATAACATTATGCCCCGCCAACCCCGTCAACTCCAAGCTGGATATTGTTATCACGTCACGACTCGTTGCAATAATCGGGAATTTCGTCTGACTTCAACCGAGTGCCGCAATGTATTTCTCTACGCTATTCGTAAGGCGATTGGCAAGTTCAAGTTCAAGCTGTATGCACTTTGCATTATGTCTAACCACGTCCACTACCTTTTGGAACCCGTGGAACCTGAAGATTTACCCAAAATTATGCATTGGTTGAACTGGTACACAGCCATGTGCTTCAACCGGATGCTCAACCGCACAGGGCATTTTTGGGAAAAGCGATACTACAGCAGTGGGTTTGATCAAAAAGACCACAACAGGGCGTTAAATACTCTACGGTATATCCACGCTAACCCGAAGTCGGCTGGGATGAGGCAGGGGTTTTTCTACAATTTCAGTAATTATGGCAGCTACGACCGTCTCACTAATGATGGACTGACCGAGTGGCATCCTTCGTTCTTAGCATTGGGGCGCACTCTGGATGAATGCGCCCACAAGTACCGAGGGTTTTGTCGGAGGTACAAACCCCAACCCAAGTCTCAAAAGCGAAAGCGCAGCCACTGGGGAAGTAAACTGCTGCCCGTTGTGAGTCAGCCCAAGGGGAAGAAATCTGCAATCGGACAGATGACACTACCTTGGGCTTTTTGGGAGCCACCCCCAGAAGCAATTTCTCTCGTTGCCGAAAAGTTTGTGCTGGCTAACGGCTACCCCAACCCCACAGTGCCAGATATCGGAAAAGCTCCAGGGGGAGGGGGAATTTGAGAGCTGAACAGGGGACGGGGGAACAGGTCGAGAATCTCTTCCTTGACTTTTCTAACTTTTTTGGTTACGGTTAACGCAACGTTTCTGCTGTTACGACGTAACGTGTATACGATCTCGATCTATTTCTTTTTTTGGCGCTTCCATTCGTCTGGATCTCTGTTTCTCTCTTCTCTACATCCGGTAAACTTCCCCCCACACCCCCCCCCACATAAGATCCTCCCATCTTACCTCGTACCCCACTACCCCCATCTTCTCCCCCATCTATCTCCGCCACTACCCCCATCTTCTCCCCCATCTATCTCCGCCCGATTTCCCTCCCTTAATCGATTTTTAATCGGACTAACAACATCCCCAACTTCTTCACCAACTTTTGTGGCTAGTTGTTGCACATCGTCAAGTTCCACCAGTTCTTCCTTGGCTTGGGACGCTTCGGGTTGGCTGTTTTCCTCATTCATGGGTTTTTTCCTCATAAAATAATAATACCATGGATGTGATTATCTTATAGCACACAATTTTTTTTTTTTGTAAACATTTTTTTTTTATTTTTTTTGTTGTTGTTGTTTCGTTTAGGGATTGGGCTTTTTGCCTGTAAGAGGGATTGGGCTTTTTGGGAGCCAACCTCCCAAGAAATTTCGCTCGATTGCCCAGAAGTTTGTGCTGGCTAACGGCCCTTTGCTCGACCACTGGCAGATTTCACCAAATTACATCGAGAGAGCTTGATTGAGCTGTTAGATCGGGATGATCCAATCGAGTTGGCATCTTACTCAACTTTCCCAGGTAAAATAAATATAAAATATCAGACATTACATCACTTAAAATGGTATACCCACCTGCACCTTGGAATCTGCAAGGTTATGCTGTTCAGACTTTACAATTGGTAGATGTGGCACGAGTGCGCCCCTTGGTTCCCTCTGAGTTAGAAATTGTCTCTTTATTGCCCGGAAAAACCCTAGCTGGCATTTATATATCCTCCTACGGGTTGGGTTCGGTAATGGAGTACAATGAGTTAATTGTAGTTAGCGCGATCGCCAATTATGCCGGAAAATGGGGCGCTTGGATTTCCCACATCTACGTAGACAATCCTAACTCGGTAGCAGGCGGGCGCGAAATTTGGGGGCTTCCTAAAGAATTAGCTACATTTAGT
This sequence comes from Microcoleus sp. S28C3, assembly GCF_036700785.1. NCBI lineage: Bacteria > Bacillati > Cyanobacteriota > Cyanophyceae > Oscillatoriales > Microcoleaceae > Microcoleus > Microcoleus sp. S28C3. Next base: position 114,585 of record NZ_JAUBPO010000001.1, read on the forward strand.
TGGGAAGGCAGCGATTCGGTAAAGGCCGCACCCCTAGGCTACCGCGTCACAGTTCGCCAAGAAAACCGTCAACTGTGCTGTCTTAATTACAGCAAGCAAACTTTAGCCTTACCCCTGCCTTTCAGCGGAAAGGTTTTCAGCGCGAACCGCAGCAATTTGCTGTTGTTTAAAGGAGAACTTAAATCTAGAATCGGCTTGATTAGAGGCCAGTTAGAAGTGGCAGAAGAAAGTCCTTTTGCCAGTGTAAACTTAGGTCAGCCTTTGCTAACTTTTGGCTGCGAAGATATGCGTTTTACCGCAGGTGTGCCGCAAATAGTGGGGAACAGAGCTGCTGAATTCAGCTATTAGCGGTAAAATTTGCGTACATTATAGGAGGAAACTTCAAATGAGCGATATTGGTTTTACCCACATTGCACTTTCTGTTAGCGATGTAGACAAAAGCATCTCGTTTTACGCGAAGTACGCTGGCCTCAAAGTGGTTCACCGCCGTGTAGATCCAATTAAATTATTAGATGTTGTTTGGATTTGTGATTTAATTCGACCGTTCGTCATTGTGCTAATTAAAGCACCATTAGTGGATGGCAAACTTTTACCACATTCCCATCTCGGCGTCGCCTGCGAAACTCGTGAAAAAGTCGATCGCCTTTGCAGTGAAGCTGAGTCAGAAGGGCTTTTATTGAACGGCCCTAATGACTCGGAACCTCCTGTCGGTTACTGGGCTTATCTCCGAGACCCGGACGGTCATACGCTGGAAATTTCCTACGGTCAAGAAGTTAACTCACTGTTAGAAAACTTATTAGCGCAGGCAAAGTTATGAGGTCAATCGATTTTAGATTTTAGATTTTAGATTTTAGATTGAAGCATTGACCCCACCGATAAATTCGGGGGGCAAGTTTCATCGGATACAGGTTTTTTATTTCTCGACGGATGAATCCCGGGGCTTGTATCCTGGATGCTTTCGGTCAGGCATTAAGTTTTATAGAGATGCTTTGCAACGCTTGTGAATGACCGTATTACGTTGAAATGCGTCCACGGCTGCTAGATTGAGCAACCCCAGCTAATTTAATCATAAATTAACCGGGGTTGCGGGCAATTAATTCGCTCAGTAATTACTAATCTTTTTAAATGCCAGCCCCCGGAGCGGCTTCAGCACCCATTTCTAAAATTGTACCGCGAAGGAAATCAATTTGCTGCTGGAAGTCCATGCCCTGAATCTTTCCTAGTAAAGCTTGTCCTGCTTCGGGAAGTTTATAGTCGGGAGGCACAGGAATAATAGTTCCTTCGTCCATTCCTACTGCTAGAAAATACCAAAAAGCCAGCTTGGTTTCAGGACTCATTGAGCCGTACATCCGGCTGATTTCTGTATTGGCATTTGAGGCAATGTCGCGCATTACTTGTAGTTGTTCAGGGTGGGGCAGCGGCTTGACTTGCTCGAACAAACCCTGAGCGATTTCCGCACCGGAAGCACCGGGAGCCGCTGGCGTTATTGACTTGCCCATTTCGGTGTAAACAAACCACAGCAAACCTAATTGGTCGTCTACACTCAAGCTCTTAATATCAGCTTTTCCTTGGTCGTAAGCACCGGCAGAAGTAAATGTCATTCAAGCCTCCAAAATAATATGTATTGCTCAGCTTTCTTATTTAGAAAACTTCTTTTTGCTACTTAGTTAAAGTACCTAATAAATAGTGATGCTAGAATCTTGCTTAAGGCAGATATGATCCCGGACATAAGTTCGTCGAGTAAACTCACCAAAATTTGGGAAATTTGCAACCAAAGGATGAGGCAAATTTGACAAGATTGTTGTGAGCGGTGCTCCTGTTTAGCATTGTTTAGCCGATCGACGATCGCCTATAATCGCAAAAGACCTGTATTGAGGTGGCTGTTATGTCGATCGCAACTGCAAAACGCTTCACCATAGCGGAATATCACCGCCTGACAGAACTGGGGTTCTTTGGTGAGGACGATCGAGTTGAGTTAATTAATGGAGAACTTGTGAAAATGGCAGCTAAAGGTACCGCTCACGAAACCTGTCTGAGAAGATTATTGCGGGAATTAAGCGCCATAGTAGCAGAGCGGGCAACTTTACAGTGTCAATCTCCCATCGTTTTACCGACAAACAGCGAACCTGAACCTGATTTTTCGCTCGTACAAAATCGCCCTGACGACTATCTATCCTCTCACCCCTGTCCAGGGGATATACTGTTGCTGATTGAGATTGCAGATTCTTCTTTGAGTTACGACAAACAGGTTAAGCTCCCCCTTTATGCTGAAGCCGGAATCTCTAACTATTGGATATTTAATTTATCACAAACTTGCTTGGAATGTTACAGCGAGCCCTATCAGAATGCCCCAGGCCAATTTGGTTATCGCAGGACGCTGATTTTTCTGCCCAACGAGTCTGTTAATCTGCCTTATTTTCACGACTTGGCGCTCGATTTATCGAGAGTGTTTCCGCCAACTATAGAATCCTGAAGGACTCTGATATTATTCCCAAGAAAATAGGCTGGCAAACAGCCAGCCTAGAATCAGGAGAATTTTATTTCAAACTCGTTGAAAATCTAGCTAAACAAACCCGAAATCCCGCCGACTGCTATTGCTCCAGCCAAAGCGGAAACAACCACAGAAGTCAGAGCCGTACCGAACAGCCACCAAGCTGCAGCTGCTGCCGCTTCGCGCGCATCTTCTGCTTGCTGCTTGGTCTTTTTCTTGAGCTGTTTAATGCGTTTTTTCGCTTCATCTTGCAGGCGTTCCGATCGCAATAAAACGCTGTCCCGGGCTCCTTCCATTTGGTCAACAATTCGGTGAGCGTCAGTCTCGGATATATCGGAACGAGAACTCAGCAGGGCAACTAAAGTACCGCGATCGAACTCACCTAAACGCTCTTTAATCGCGTCAAATCCTGCCTGCGGGTCATCAAACACTTTGCGCAAGTCGCGCTTGATGCCTTCGTAGTTGAGCTCTGGTCGATCGAGCGAATTGAGGTAATCCCGAATTTTCGCGAAAATACCGTCGATTGCTGACTGAAACTTGTCCTGAACCATTTGAACTTGTTCCACAATTTGGTTGCGGACAGATTCAATTTGGTCGGCAATTCTGTTAGCTTCCTCTTCCGAGATGTCTTCTCGCTGCGACAGCAATGCTACCAGAGTCGATCGATCGAAGTGCTTCAGGCGATCGCCCAAACTTTGCATCCCCATTCCCGGCTCGCTAAAGAGCAACTGCAAATCGCGTTTGATGCTTTCAGGATTGAGTTCTTCCTTGTCCGTATTCCGCAAGTAATTTTCCAAATTTCCTTGGAAATCCCGGACTGTTTTTTGAGCGCGAGATGCCAAGCGGCGGGGCGATTTCACGATGCTGCGAATCGAATCTTGCACGCGATCGATCGTCCGATTGATCTGTTCTTCGCTCAAATCTTCCCGCTGCGAAAGCAGCTTGACTAAAGTTTCGCGATCGACCTGAGAAAGTCTTTCCCGAAGTGCTAAAGTACCCTCTTTCGGATTTTCAAACAATTTGGTCAAATCTCGATTGATGCCTTCTGGATCGAGTTCTTCCAGGTTTGTATTCCGCAGGTACTCGCCAATTTTTGCAGTAACTTCCTCGTACTGTTGCTTAGCTCTATCTGCAACTATTTGCGGCGCGTGGATAATGTTGTCGCGCACAGATTCTATCCGGTCGATCGCCTGATTTATCTGTTCTTCGCTGAGGTCTTGGCGCTGTGACAGCAACTGCACCAGCGTATCGCGGTCGAATTGAGACAAGCGTTCTCTCAGCGCTTTAAATCCCGCTTCCGGGTCGTTTAACAGCGTTTGAAACTCGCGCTCGATCGCTTCAGGATTGAGTTCTTCCTTATTAGTATTGCGGAGATAGTCTTCTACCTTTTGCCGCAATTCTTGCGCTTTCGATTTTGCTTGCTCTTGCAATTCTTGAGCTCTAGAAATCACGCGATCGCGCGAACTTTCGAGCCGCCCGATTAACTGATCGGCTTCCTCTGGACTGAAATCTTCCCGCTGACCGAGCAACTGCACCAAAGTATCGCGGTTAAACTGAGACAGGCGATCGCGCAAAGCCTCAAAACCAGCATCCCGATCTTCCAAAAGCGCTTGGAAATCCCGTTCGATACCTTCAGGATTCAATTCTTCCTTGCCGGTCGATCGCAAATAATTTTCAATCCGGCTGCGCAAATCTTGAGACTGTTCTTCACCTGCAGCATCTCGCACAATTTCCAACACTTCTTGTCGGACACCTTCAAGCTGTTCGGCAATTTCCGTCACCTGTTCGGGAGCAAAGCCCTCGCGGCGGCTGAGAATTCCTACAAAATAATCGGGGTTAAACAGCTCTAACTGGCGCAAAACGGCCCCGGGAGAAGCTTCCGGGTCGTAAATCACATCCCTAAATTCCTGCTTGATTGTCTCCCGGTTGAGATGCCAAGGTTGGGCATTCAGCAAGTAGTTTTCCACATCAGCCTTAGCTGTATTGAAAGGCAGCGCAGGCACTTTTTCGCCCACCTTAGAAGCCAAAGATTTAGCTTGTTCCGTCCCTTTGGCTGTCAGTTGCTGCAACTGACCGGAGATTTTTTCAACATCTAAATCCGACAAATCCGTCCGCGACAAAACAGTGCCCACAAGAGCTTCCACACCCAACTGCATCGCTCGCTTCATGCCGCTGGTGGATTCCGATTTGTTTTCCCTACTTTCCAGAATTTGAGACAGCTTGGCGTTGAGTTCGTCAGACTTCAGCAAATCAGGAGCTGCAAACTTGAGAAAATTAACTAACTCTAAATTCGGGTCTTTCTGCTCTTGCTGCTTGCCAAAAGTTTGCTTCCAAACGCCTTCGAGTTGGTCAGCAATTTGATTTATTTCCTCTTGAGAAAAGTCTGTGCGACTTTTAACTAAATCCACAAAAGTCTGGCGGTTAACATTCTTCAGAACGTCGCTTCCCGCAAGAGATTTGATATCTGCATCGCCCAGCAACTTTTCAAATTGACCGCGAATTTCCTTAACATCTAGTTTCGGTAACTGCAAAGAACCCACATAATCTTGCAGTGTTTCGCGAATGCTATCCGGGTCTACCGCCGAACTCAATTCGCGGCGGACAGCGGCAACAGATGCCTCTACAGTGTTGACCATTTGGTCGCTGGCCATCTTGCCCCCGATCGCTGCACCGGCAGTACCCATGACGCCTTGAACGCCTGAAAAAGCAGTTTTTATCAAGGAACCGATCATGGAACCGACGGCGCTAGAACCGAGCCACACCAGCGTTAAAAAGTACGCCGACCAAATGACTACACCAATAATTGCCGCTCCGTCTACCGAGGCAATTGAAGTTAGTTTGACTGCCAGAAAACAAGCCAAAAATAAAGCCAGGTTAACTGTGACTAAAATCCAACCCCCGACTAGACCTTCAGTCTTACGAATTTTAGTGCCTAAACTTTTGGAATCATCATCATCGTCATCGTCGGGTAAAGCCTCATCCCAATTTGAGATTTTGGCGGCGATCGAGAAATTTGTTAACAGGAATTGGAAGCCGAAAGCCATAATGACTCCGGCGATTAATGCAACGAAAAACTGCGGGCTTAAAAACATCAGCCCTCCGATATCGGGGTGGTCAAATGTCGCATCTATTTCTACTGGCATTTGGGCAATATTGAATTTGGGACTGTACTGCGAAATTAATAACTCGCTTTCAAACATAAATTACCTCCTACAGTTTTATGCCTAACTCGGCATAGCGAAACTTGACCCCAAATTTATTCATAGGGGATTTTGTAATGTTTAGATGGTGGTTTTTTTTGGTCTGGCTTAATCTTACGGAAGCCCTTATTAATGAAATTAGGATGAGTAGTAAATCAGTTCTATAGTGATCTCATCCTTGCTACTTATTATGCCTGTGGAAGCTAAAAAATAAATCCGTCTAAAGTCAGAAATTAGTTTTTATGCGAATGGTAGCAGCAGAGTTCGCATAAAAGCTGCAAGTTTGAGGCGGGGGGCGATGCCACCAATTATCTCTAGTAGTAAAGTGCGAGGCACTTCACCCTACATATCGTATAGTGCGCTACCTAGTTAGGATTCTGTTTGATTTTTAGGCTCAAAACGAGCTAGTAATTCCGAGCGGTCGAGCTGCACTATCGTTCGCGTGCGATCGAGGGTTTCTAAATCTAATTGCAGGCAATTCAACAAACATGATATCGGGTGCGCCGCAGCCTAGGCTACGAATTTTTGCTGCAGCATTTTCCCTCACAGTTGCGAATGCTGCGAATACAGCCGTACTCCTCGAAACGTTGACTGTGTTTGCGAACAGTAGGATAGGCCAGTAAATATAAGGGAATTCCGATTATTTTGTAAAGCAATCGACCAGCAGCATGAACAATATCCCAAATTTCGCTTAAATTAGGTTCTCGAACAAATTCTCCTATTTCATCTTTTAAGGCAAGCCACTGAGATTGCACAGTAGGAGAGTGACAATTATCAAATACTGCCATACCTTTTTCGTAGTTTTCCCAAATTTTATTCATATATTTAATCAAATCCGGCTCACGTCTGATAATATCAGAAGTTAATCTGAGATTACAATCATCCGGTATTTTAAGGAAATCAGCCATGCGACTCTCTCAAATGCTTTTTGTCACCCTGCGCGAAGACCCGGCAGAAGCAGAAATTCCCAGCCACAAACTATTACTCCGTGCCGGATACATCCGGCGCATCGGTAGCGGCATTTACGCTTATCTACCTTTAATGTGGCGAGTTCTCAAAAAAGTATCTCAAATTGTGCGCGAAGAAATGGACGCTACAGGCGCTCAAGAATGCCTCCTCCCGCAATTGCAACCGGCCGATTTGTGGCGGGAATCCGGCCGCTGGGATACCTACACTCAAGCTGAAGGTATTATGTTTGCAATGACAGACAGGCAGCAGCGAGAATTGGGACTGGGCCCTACTCACGAAGAAGTAATTACTACAATTGCTAAAGATATGATTCGTTCCTATCGGCAATTGCCTGTACATCTATATCAAATTCAAACTAAGTTTCGCGATGAAATTCGCCCGCGTTTCGGGTTGATGCGCGGTCGCGAATTCATTATGAAAGATGGCTATTCTTTTCACACTAACGAAGAAAGCCTGAAAAAAACTTATCAGGATATGGCTCAAGCTTATAGCAATATGCTGCGCCGATCGGGCTTGCAATTCCGAGCAGTAGATGCTGATTCGGGAGCAATTGGCGGCTCTGGTTCTCAAGAGTTTATGGTGCTGGCAGAAGCGGGCGAGGATGAAGTTCTTTATACTGAAGACGGTCAGTATGCAGCTAATGTGGAAAAGGCTGTCTCCATGCCTGCTGATGTGGAACCCTCGCCCTTTGCAACTTTTGAAAAGCGGGAAACGCCGGGAACTGAAACAATTGATAAACTTTGCAAATTTTTGAAATGTTCTCCGACGCAAGTTGTCAAAAATGTGCTTTACCAAGCTGTTTACGACAGTGGCATCACAGTCTTGGTATTGGTAAGCATTCGCGGCGACCAAGATGTGAATCAGGTAAAGTTGCTGAATGAATTGACGAAGTTAGCGGGCAATTATCAAGCTAAAACTGTTTTATTTTTGACTGTTCCGGATGCGGAAGCTCAGCGGAAATGGGCTGCTAAATCTTTACCTCTCGGTTATATGGCTCCCGATGTTGCTGATGATTATATCGCTGGGAGCAAGGAGGTAAACTCTAAGTTTTTGCGTTTAGTCGATCGCACCGCAGTTGACCTGACAAACTTTGTCACCGGTTCAAACGAATCAGGATATCACGTTGTCGGGGCTAATTGGGATCAAGAATTTCCCCTACCAGCAACGGTTGTAGGTGTCAGGACTGCCAAAAAGGGCGATCGGGCCGTGCACAACCCCGAACAAACCTTGCAAAGTGCCAGAGGCATCGAAGTCGGCCACATCTTCCAATTAGGAACCAAATACTCCCAAGCAATGGGTGCCACCTACACCAGCGAACAAGGCGAAGAAATGCCCTTTCTTATGGGCTGCTACGGCGTCGGCGTGTCGCGGCTAGCTCAATCTGCCGTAGAACAATCCTACGACAAAGACGGGATAATTTGGCCGGTGGCGATCGCCCCGTATCACGCCATCATTAGCATTCCCAACATTTCCGACGCCCAACAAGTAGAAGTCGCCGAAAAACTCTACGCAGAACTCAACAAATCTGGGATTGAAACCTTGCTAGATGACCGCGACGAACGAGCCGGAGTTAAATTCAAGGATGCTGATTTAATCGGCATTCCCTATCGGATTGTTCCCGGTCGTTCGCTGAAAGCGGGCAAAGTTGAAGTCGTGGAAAGAGCAAATCACCAATCACATGAAATTCTCATTGATGAAGTCAATTCTACTTTGAAACAGTGGATTGATGCCGCCATCAAATAAGGCTTTATAATTGGTAAGGTGCGGAGTGCATCGCCTACATTAGCGCGCAACGTATAGGTAAGGTGCGCACTGCGCACCCTACATTAGCTTCCTTCTTCTGGTATGAACTTTAAAGACAAGCTCTGAAATCCCGAAAAACTTAAAACTCGATATAAATCTGAACCTAAATCATTTTCTTCGATTTCCTGCAGTGGCGATCGCACCAATCGCCCTCGATATGCAGCAGGCTATTGCTGAATTCAGAAATAGCCACCATCAAAATTTTAGCATCAGAATAGGCATACACAGCGGCCCGGTTGTCCCTGGAGTAATCAGCCTTAAAAAAATTATTGACGATTGGTGGAAAGACACCGTTAACACTGCTTACCGCATGAAATATGACGGCACGCCTGGGTGCATTTAGGTAACAGCGACAACTTATGAGCGATTGCCAGACAAGTATTTATTGCAAAGTCGCGGCAGAATTGAAGTCAAAAGCCAAGGTGAGATGGACACTTATTTTATTACCGGTATCAAGTTATAGCATAAGTAACAATGAATAAGAAATATAATAACTCATGTTTCAGCAATTAATAATCTCCTAATTTTCGGGTGCGGTTGCTATAGTTAGTTAAAAATATAAAACTCAGTATGAACCCAAACACAAATCTGTTTTTGCGATTTACTCAACCTAGAAATTGGCAATACTTAGCAAAAGTAGCTGCCATTGCTTTTGTTTACGCTTTAGGAGCCAAAATAGCAGTTTCAATCCCAGGCGTAAATAAATTAGCTACCTGCGTCTGGCCGCCCGCAGGAATTGCACAAGCTGCAATGTTATTATTTGGTCGGCGTGTTTGGCCGGGAATAGCTTTAGGCGTATTTTTTTACGAGACTATTAATCTCAATATCTCCATAATAAGTGCAACAATTAGTGCTTTTTGCGCTTGTTTACAAGCTTTGTGTGCATTTACTTTGTTGCATCAACTCAAGTTTCGCCCGTCACTAGATCGGCTGATCGATGTAGTCTATTTAATTTTTGGCGGTGCTGTAGTTGCCACTCAAATCAACTGCACTCTCGGCACGCTGCGCCTCTGTGTAACGGGTTTAGTTGACTGGAGCGAATATTGGCAAATTCGGTGTAATTGGTATCTGGGAGATACATTAGGAGTTTTGATTTTCACTCCATTGCTGCTGATTATATACAAAAATCTAGCGGCACGCAATCCACAAAATACAGGCAGTAAAACAATGGCAAATCGAATTGGTGCCGGAATATGCCTGCTGTTATTAGTAACAGTCAGTTGGCTAGTATACAACTCAAAAAGTGAAGGTAATATCTCCGGTTATCCCCTCGAATACTTGCCATTTCCCTTAGTAATTTGGGCAACCATTCAATTCGGTCAGGGCGGGGCTGTTTTAGCATCTTTCATTGTATCCAGTATCGCAATTTGGGGCGGTTCTCAGGGAGGCGGCCCCTTTATTGCCAAAGCGGAAAATATCAATCAGGCAATCTTATTTTTGCAGGCTTTTATGAGCGTAATTGTAGTTACATCGCTGCTGTTAGCCGCCACAGTAGCCGAACGCGCATTAGCAGAGGATTCGCTGCGGCAAAGCGAAATTAAGTATCGGGAATTAGTCGAAAATGCTAACAGCATTATTTTAAAAATAGATACGGAAGGAAATATTACTTTTTTTAACGAATTTGCACAGAAATTTTTCGGTTACGATGAAAAAGAGATAATTGGCAAACACGCAGTGGGAACAATTATTCCCGAGGTAGATACAAAAGGAAATGACTTGGGAGCAAAGTTGAGAGATATTTTGCAAAACCCAGAACAATACACGCGAAATGAAAATGAAAGTATGCGACGCAGCGGCGAGCTGGTTTGGGTATCGTGGGCAAATAAACCGCTGTTTGACGCGGCAGGAAAGTTCGCGGGAATGCTGGGAGTCGGTACGGATATCACAGAGCGCAGGCGAGCTGAAATGGCGCTTTACAAACTCAATGAAGAGTTAGAATTTAGAGTGAAAGAACGAACTAATGCTCTCAATGATACTTTAAATGCACTGCGAGTTCAACAGGAACAATCAGAACGCTTGTTGTTGAATATTTTGCCTGAAGAAATAGCAAATCGGTTGAAGCGGGGAGACAGTACGATCGCAGACACTTTTGCTGATGTTACTGTCTTATTTGCGGACATAGTAGGTTTTACTCAACTCAGTTCGCGAGTTTCTCCAACGCAATTAGTTTCCTTGCTGAATGACATCTTTTCGACATTTGACAACCTAGCAGAAAGGCACGGTTTGGAAAAAATTAAGACGATTGGCGACGCTTACATGGTAGTTGGAGGGCTGCCAGTTCCTCGCCAGGATCACGCAGAAGCGATCGCAGAAATGGCTTTGGATATGCAGCAGGCAATTACTGAGTTCAGCAATACCCACAGCCAAGCTTTCAGCATCAGAATCGGCATCAACAGCGGCCCGGTTGTCGCCGGAGTCATCGGCATTAAAAAATTTATTTACGATTTGTGGGGAGACACGGTTAACACCGCTTCCCGCATGGAATCCCACGGCAAGCCGGGGTGCATTCAGGTAACAGAGACAACTTATCAGCAATTGCGAGAAAAGTATTCCTTTGAAAACCGCGGCGCGATCGAAGTTAAAGGCAAAGGTCAGATGACTACTTATTTACTGAAATGCAGAAAGTGGCTTTAGTAAAGCTTTTTCTCTAAAAGTAAGGGCGATCGCACTCTCAAGTGTGCGATCGCCCTCCTTTTAATTTAGCTAAGTTTTTTAAAGCTTGTAAAGATTAATTCCAGCTTCCTTCGCCATGATTTCCAAACCCTTGTGTTGCAAGGTTTTAATTGCCTTTGTAGAAAGGTGCAATCTTACCCAGCGCTTCTCCTGCGGCCACCAAACCCGCTTCCACTGCAAATTTGCGTCTTGCAATTTGTGAGTGCGGTGGTGCGAGTGAGAAACTGCAAAACCGTTATTAGCCTTCTTCCCCGTTAGCTGACATTTCCGCGACATATTGCCCTCCAGATTACCGTTTTTTGCGTGCAGCATTTCATTATACCCGAAGGAAGAAGGAAGAAGGAAGAAGGAAGAAGGAAGAAGGCTTGACTTATCCCTTTACCAATAGAAATAAACTCTTGCTCCCCCCTTACTAAGGGGGGGTTGGGGGGGATAATTACATTGCACGTTGAGTCAATTTTGTCAACACTTGATTCGATCGCTCGACAAAATCCTTCATCCCTTCAGCATCGAAACCCTTCTGGGCCATCAAAGCCAAGTCGTAAACGTGGTGACAAATCATACTCGCCAACTCGGCCGAAGGAGACTCCCCGCCGCCTTGAATAATCGCACCCTGACTCAAACTAGCCAGATTTTGAATCAGCGGGTGAGACGTATTCACCAGCAAAACGTGTTCTTCGGGGAATTCGGCCGCTTGCTGCTGCAAAAGCGCCGTCATGTCCCGCATCCGGCGCAAAGCTTCCGGCAAAAGTACGATCGCAGGTGGCGTCGCCTCCGCAGAGTCAGACTTCAAAGCTTCTGTGCGAATGTTCACTTTCGGCTTATTGAGAGCTTTTTGGAACATTTCTTTAACTTGTTCGCTGCGAGTTTTATTCGTCGCCGGATCGACAATTTCCGCTTCTTTCTCTTTGTCAATTAGCGTTTCGTCGATGTCGGAATCAACCCGCGAGAATTTGACATCTGAGTATTCTCTTTCCAAGAAGCTGATAAAGTGCGTGTCGATGAAAGAATCCATAAACAGCACTTCTAAACCTTGGCTTTTGTGCATAGCAACGTAAGTTGCTTGAGACGCCGGGTCGGTACAATAAAACACGCGATTTTCGTGGCGTTTTTGATTGCGTTCCAAATACTCTTTTAAAGTCGTGTAAGGCTGCGTGGAACTAGAATTTTCCGACTTCGGAGTGACATCTTGCCACAAATCTCCTTCCTCTGTTTGCACCTGCACTTCAGGCGTCACAGTTTCTGGCTTCTCGGCTGTTGGTTCGTAGGTACTGCGGTAGATTAAAATATCTTCGACTTGCTTTTTGAACTTGTCATCGTTGAGAGTTCCAAACTTGACAAAAGTGCCGATATCTTGCCAGCAGCGGATGTATTCGTCACGGTCGTCGCGGTAGAGTTCTTTCAGGCGATCGCCCACTTTTTTCGCAATATAATCAGCGATTCTCCGCACAGTCCGATTGCTTTGCAAAGAACTGCGAGAAACGTTCAGCGGAATGTCGGTACTGTCAATGACTCCCCGCAGCGGCATCAAGAATTTAGGGATAATTTCTTCGCAGTGGTCGCTGACAAAAACCTGGTTGCAGAATAGCTTAATATTGCCTTGGGTAACATCGACATCCGGGCGCAGTTTTGGAAAGTAAAGAATCCCGTTGACAATGAAAGGATAATCTGTATTCAGGTGTACCCACAGCAGCGGCTCGTCTTGGAACGGGTAAAGGTAGCGGTACAGTTCTAAGTAATCTTCTTTTTGCAAATTGCTGGCAGATTCCCGCCAAATTGCTTTGTGCTTGTTGAGTTCCTCTCCTTCAAATTTGATGGGAACGGGCATGAAATCGCAGTAAGTTTTGATTAACTGCTTAATGCGACTGGGTTCTACATATTCTTGTTCTTCATCTTGGAGAGTGAGAGTAATAGTAGTGCCGCGTTCCGTGCGGGAGGATTCTGATAGTTCAAAAGCGGGAGAACCGTCACAAGACCAGTGTACTGCTTGGGAGCCTTCTTGGTAAGAAAGAGTATCAATCTCTACTTTCTTCGCCACCATGAAAGAAGAGTAGAAACCGAGGCCGAAGTGACCGATGATTGCGTCGTCGCCGCTGCCTTGGTATTTTTGAATAAATTCTTCTGCGCTGGAGAAAGCGACTTGGTTGATGTATTTTTTTACCTCATCGGCGGTCATGCCGATGCCGTTATCGGAAATTGAGAGGGTTTTGTTTTCTTTGTCGATCGCTATGTTGATTTGCGGTTCGCCCATGTCGCCGCTGTATTCGCCGGAACGGGAAACCATTTTGAGTTTGGCAATGGCATCGACGCCGTTAGAAATTAGTTCCCGCAAGAAGACTTCGTGGTCGGTGTATAGCGACTTCTTGATAATCGGGAAAATATTTTCGGTATGGATTGAGATTGTTCCCTGTTCTAAAACTGTCATAATTTTTCTCTCTGATGACTGCTAATTGCTGATAAGTAGGTAGTTACAAATAAACATTAGATGGAGAGGGCGGGTGAGTGCACTCATCTTCTCGCTTGTATGATAAATTCTTAGCTAAACCCGCCCCTACAAGATACTATGTTTTTTTTCCTTACCTACTTAGCTATTTAATGATTTTGGGCGATCGCGCTACCTTTTGCAAAAGGGATTACCCCAAAAAGATGATTCGGTTTCCCTCACATAGTAGCTCACAAAGGCAACCGCAGCAGGAAAGTAGCGCCTTGCCCCAATTCGCTGCGGGCGCTGAGGCTGCCGCGGTGTGCTCGGGCTATGGTTTGGGCGATCGCCAATCCCAGTCCCGAACCGCCGGTATGGCGCGATCGATCGCTGTTGACTCGGTAGAATCGATCGAATATTCGCTCTAAATCTGCCGCCGCTATCCCAATACCGGTATCTTGAACCTGAACGATCGCCTCCTGGTGGCTGCAATCTAAAATAACTGTTACTTTTCCCCCAGCCGGAGTGTATTGAATGGCATTAACAATTAAATTAGCAACTAAGCGATAAAGTTGGTCGGAATTGCCGACAACATTTAATTGCTGCTGCACCCGCACTGAGGATGTTAGCGTTACCTTAGAAGCGATCGCCATTGCTGCCAATTCCTCGACTAAATCGCTAACCAGGTCATTCAAACAACACAATTGAGGGCGATCGCGTATCGCTTGATTATCCATGCGAGCCAGCAGCAGCAAATCAGCCACTAACTGAGTCAGCCGTCGGTTTTGGCGATCGATCGTCCGCAAAATTTCCCGCGCTTCTTTTTCATCCAATTGAGGCGTCAACAGCGCTGATTCTACTGTCGCCTGCGAAGCCGCTAAAGGCGTCCGCAATTCGTGAGCAGCATCCGCTGTAAACTGTTGGATTTGTCCGTATGAAGAATAAATCGGTTTCATCGCCAGTCCAGCCAATAACCAACTAGCAAAGCCTATCAAAATCAATGCTGTAGGCAATCCTAATTTCAAAACCAATTTCACTGTATTGAGATAATTATTGAAGTCTTGCAGGCTCCGGCCAACTTGAAAATATCCCCAATCTTGCTGTGTTTGGGTGTGTAGCGCTACAGAAATTTGGTGATAAACATTGCCTTTGGTGTCAGTTATTGTTTGCCAGTAATAAGAGTTAAATTCTGGTGGTAATTCTTCTGGATAAGCGCCTGCGGTCGCAATTAATTTACCCGAATAATCAAATAAACGGATATAATAATAGCTTTGGTTGATAGCGCTTAAAATATGGCGCTCTGGCAACTGTTCTTTAATGCCGTTAGCTCCAATTATGCGAAGGTTGGGCAAAAGTTCATTGACTATTGGTTCTAGGCGTCCTGGCTGCTGCAATTTGATTTCGAGGCTGTCGTGTAGCGTCCCCGCTACCGATTCTAATTCGCGGTCTATGGCGATCCAGTGAGCGTGGGCGATCGCCTTATATACGCCAAATCCCAGCAAGCTCAAAATCAAACCCATTACAGCCGCATAGGAAATGGCTAATTGCCAGCGAGTTCGGTTAAATAGTTTATTTTGATTCACATTGAGTTTAGCGCTCTTTTTTAAGGTAAATATCCCAAGGTAAATAATACATTATTTTCTAATTGTACCAAGATATCTGAATTAACTTCACCAATTTTATTTCGCAAGCGTGTTTTATCCAAAACTCGCATTTGATGGCACAATGCAACGGAATCTTGAGTCAATCCTCCCTCACCGTTGGGAATGAAAACACATGAAGGGAGAGAGGCACGGCGCAGATTAGTTGTTAAAGGAATACTGAGAATAGTAGTCGTGTATCTCGAAATAGTATCGTTCTGGAAAATAATTATGGGACGTACACCAGCCTGTTCGGAACCTTGTGTAGGATCGAGGTTTGCAATCCAGATTTCACCGCGTCTGGCTGTCATTGCAAATCCTCATGTTTTAGGAGTTCTGCATATTCGCTAATTCCGAGTTCCGCAAGTTGTCGGTCTTCTTCGGCAAATTCGCTGTAGAGTGTGGCTAAGTTACTTTCATCTACTGCTAGATTAGTAACTAATCTGGCACGAAATTTCAGGAAGGAAATAAATTCAAATACTTGTTTGAGTTGTTCTAGATCGAGCTTTTCTAACTCTTGTTGGATTAAATCTTTCATGGCAGTTATATTTCTGATGGAGTTTTCTATAATTATAGCCCGATACTGGAAACGAGGTATAATGGCCCCGCCGTTGCCCCTACAGCTTTAATTTCTCATGCGGTATCCGACGCCGTGAACGGTTTCAATTAAATTCGCGCCGCCCACCGACTCAAGTTTGCGCCGCAGCAAGCGCACTTGAGCTGCTACCACATTGCTAAAGGTATCTGCGCTCGCCTCCCATAGCTGATTCCGAATTTGGTCAGTGGTGATAATTTGGTTGGGATGTTTCATAAAGTATTCTAGCAGTTGAAACTCTTTGTTTGTTAGAGAAATTATCTGGCTGTTGCCACTTCGATCGAGATGGCGAACAGTTCGAGTTCCGCAGTCGAGAACGAGATTTCCTACCCGTAGCTGTTGGGGCTGAATTTGAGGCGATCGCCTTTGCAAAGCCCGCAATCTTGCTAACAGTTCCGCCATCCCAAACGGTTTAACTAAATAATCGTCAGCCCCAGCATCTAGTCCCGCAACTTTATCTTCCATTCGGTCTTTTGCTGTTAGCATCAAGACGGGCAGGACGCTATTTTTAGCACGCAATCTCTGCAGCAGTTCCAATCCTGACAATCCTGGTAGCAACCAGTCAAAAATAGCCAGGTTATATTGCGTCCAGTGACTGTCTAAATATTCCCAAGCTTCACTGCCATCCAAAGCCCAATCAACTATATATTTTTCCTGCTTTAAAGTGCGATCGATCGCTTTCCCTAAATCTGGCTCATCTTCAACTAGCAAAATTCTCATAACTCTAATTTATAGCGGTAAATCCTTATACATTGTTAGCGATCGGCAGCATCTACCCCAACATCTAAGCTCACATACTGAGATGAAATCAGCATGAAATTTTATGACGGAAACTAATTGGATCGCAAGCCCCCGGATTCATTCCGACGCGCAGGCTGACTGACGGGAATAAATCTCAAATCTAAAATCTAAAATCTAAAATCGATTGGGTTCGCAGAAAAAGATAACAGTTGACAATAATTGACAACAAGCTGGTAATGTCTTATAATCAACCACGAGCGAATTTTTGAGAAAAATTATCAATAAGTATGACAGATTTATCCGATCGTCCCGCCATTAAAAAGGCTGGGCGCTGGAGTCGCCGCCAACTGCTACAGCTAGGAATAGCTGGGGCTGGGGTAGCGGGGGGCGCGATCGCACTTCAAAACTTGACTCGCAAACCGACACCAGTCGCGAGAATACCGCCAATGCCCGCAGATGCAGTCGCAGTTAGCAATATCAACCCGATGCAAATTGCGCGGGATTTTGATTACGGCACCGTGACGCGCGAAAACGGGCGCACGGTTCGGGAATTTCGCTTGGAAGCTAATACTTCGATCGTCCAACTTAACAGCGCCGTCACCTTCAACACCTGGAACGTGAACAATCGCGTGCCGGGGCCGACATTGAGAGCCACAGAGGGCGATCGCATCCGCGTCATTTTTTATAACAAAGCCGGACATTCTCATTCGCTGCACTTTCACGGCGTTCATACCAGCGAAATGGATGGCGTTAAACCAGTGAAAAACGGTTCGGTATTTATTTATGAATTCGATGCCAATCCCTACGGAGTGCATCTATATCACTGCCATATTGCTCCTGTAACTCGCCATGTCGGTAAAGGACTTTATGGTATGTTCATCATCGATCCGCCAAAACCACGTCCTCCCGCAGATGAAATCATGTTAATCATGGGTGGATATGACGTAAACGATGACGAAAAGAACGAACTTTACGCTTTTAACGGGTTGCCAGATTATTACATGAACAACCCGATTCCTATTTACAAAAATCAGCTAGTTCGGCTTTACGTTCTGAACCTGATTGAGTACGAAGCAGCAGTAACCTTCCACTTGCACGCCAACTTTTTCGACGTATATCGCACGGGAATGACTTTAACTCCCAGTGAAAGAACTGATGTCATCACAATGGGAGTAGCTGAAAGACATATCTTAGAATTTACTTACGGCTACGCCGGAAAATATATGTTTCATCCCCATCAAGATGCGATCGCGGAAGCTGGCTGCATGGGTGTATTTGAAGTTATCACTTAAACAAAATCCTGTTACCAGGGTGCGCCGATTCAAATAAAGAAAGTATGAAATTATTTGACAAGATCGATCGCAAATAGGTAAAATGAATAGCTCGCAAATAATTGAGAATTTTTCTTAATAACTTGTGAACTCAAATGCACATAACGTAAAAATTAGCAACTGCCATGTTATCAACTTTTCGTTTATTACCTACAGTCACTGCTACAGCCATCCTCGTTGCTCTGGCTGGTTGCGTTTCCCCCACAGCCAGCAACACCGACAGCACACCCTCACCCGCTGCTACAGCCAGTCCCGCATCCACAAGCGGTCACAGCGGGAATCACGGAGGAAAGCCCGGTATTAACATCAATACTGCCATTCTTTCGGAGTTAGATAAACTCGAAGCCAAGTTAGGAATACCGGCACTTTCTAACAAAATTCAAGCCAGCCGCCCTTACGGAAAAGTCGAAGAATTGGTTTCAAAAAATGTCATTACTCAAGCCCAATTCGACCAAATCAAAGACTTGGTAACTATTGAGGATATCGTACTCAAAGGCGAAGCCAAAGATGTAGACTACATGACTAAACTCGGCTTGATGAAAGGGCATCTTTTCGTAGCCCAAGAACTCTTGGATCAAGGCAAACCCGACCAAGCAGAACCGCACATCGGGCATCCAGTCGAAGAAATTTATGCCGATGTGGAAGATCAGCTAAACGAGCGTAAAATTCCTGAATTTAAGGCTACTTTAATTAAATTGCAGGATTTAGTTAAAGCAGGTGCAAAAGATCCGGCTCAAGTGAATGCGGAATTTACCACATCGATGCAAGCTGTAGATGGAGCAATTGCCGCTCTTCCCGAAACGCAACGAAAAGATCCGAAATTCGTGCTGCAAGTGATTAACGGCTTGCTAGATACAGCTAATTCCGAATACGGAGCTGCAGTTGCTAACGGCAAAATTTCCGCAATTATTGAATACCAAGATTCGCGGGGTTTTGTCAGGTACGCGGAAATGCTGTACAAAGATATTGCGGATCAAGTGGCTAAAACTAGCCCGGAAACCGACAAAGCAATTGTTGCCAACATGACTGAGCTTAAGGAAAATTGGCCGACTGCGATCGCGCCCCCCGCCCCCGTAAAAACCACCGAACAAGTCAGCCAGCTAATTAAAACGATCGAGAACGACAGCCAAAAAGTTCTCAAACCAGCATCCTAAAGAATTAACTCTCATCAAGAGCGGTAATTGGTAAATAATCTGCCAATTACCTCCCTCATTAACCACTTCCATTCCCACCATAAAAAGATGAATTTTAGCGAAGCATTGCCTACATTTGTAATTACTCTCCGCGAAGGAGTTGAAGCGGCTTTAGTTGTCGGAATCGTTCTAGCTTGCCTCAAAAAATCAGGGCAAAGTTATTTAAATCCTTGGGTTTTCGGCGGTGTTGCTGTAGGACTTATCGCCAGTGCTTTGATAGGTGTACTGTTCGGCTGGACTATTCAAATTTTGTCCGCATCCAATCAGCCTTTTGCACCAATTATGGAGTCGCTGCTAGAGGCAACCTTTGGGGTTTTAGCAATCGCAATGCTGAGCTGGATGCTGATTTGGATGACCAAGCAAGCGCGATTTATGAAAGCCGAAGTCGAAGGCGCCGTAAGTGCTGCCTTAACGCAAAATTCTCATGCCGGCTGGGGCGTATTTAGTTTAGTTTTGATTGCCGTTTTACGCGAAGGATTTGAAACCGTTTTGTTTGTCGTTGCCAAGTTTCAGCAAGGGATTATGCCAGCGATTGGTGCTTTGGCGGGCATTCTCTCAGCCACCGGACTTGGTGTCCTGCTGTTTAAATGGGGAATAAAAATTAATATCCGCCTGTTTTTCAAATATATGGGCATTTTATTGCTCTTCATTGTAGCGGGTTTAGTGGTATCTACTTTGGGATTGTTTGACAGCGCGGTGAATATTTTATCGCAAGCAAATCGCGAGTCAGCCGCACTGTGTTTCTATTACGAAAGATTTGCCAAAGTGCACTCTTGCATTCTCGGGCCTATGGTGTGGAATACCTCGAAACTACTTCCCGAAGAAAAGTTTCCCGGTTTGTTGTTGAGTGCGTTGTTTGGCTACACGGATAAGCTCTATGTCGTGCAGGCGATCGCCTATTTAGTGTTTTTAGGTACTGTCGGTGGCATCTACTTCCAAAGTCTGGCAGGTAGAGTTTTCTTCCCATTCAAAAAAACACAGGCAACGAAATAGGAAATAAAGTGCGATCGCAATAAATGGTGCATTGATCTAATCGAGTATAATTTCGTAAAATTTGACCCGATTACCATCAAGGATTTTTATGATTGGCTTAGCAATTACTTCGGTTTTAGTCAACTCGGGAATGCCTAGTTGGAACTGGCTGCAAATTATCATCGTAGTTTCCTATTATGCAATTCCCACAATGCTAGTTTATGCCCTTTACAAAGGGCGAGATATCCCCTTTCAGTGGATGTTCCTGGTATTTGGAGCTTTCTTCGTCACCTGCGGCACAATCCACGTCATAGAAACATGGTATGTTTGGTTTCCTGAATCTTTAGTGTCACAGTTCATGAAAGCCATTACAGCTTTCGTAGCCGGAAGTTCAGTTTTGTTGCTATTAACATTGATGCCTTTTGCACTGGCACTTCCCAGTCCTGCAAAGCTAGAAGCCGCCAACTTAGCATTAGAAAATGAGATTGCAGAACGGCGTAAAGCGGAGGCAGCACTTGCTGAACTAGCAGAAGTATTAGAACAGCGAGTGAAAGCAAGAACAGCCAAACTTTCCAGAGCAAATGCTTCTTTAAGTAAAGAAATTTTAGAGCGAAAAGCAGCCAAAAAAGCGCTGCTACAATCTGAGTTTCAACTGAGAGAAAAAGCCCAAGAACTAGAACTAGCTTTGCAACAACTCCAGGAAACCCAAGCTCAATTAGTACATACCGAAAAGTTATCAGCTTTGGGAGAACTGACAGCAGGAATTGCCCACGAAATTAACAATCCCATCAACTTTATTGGTGCAAATATCGCCTACGCCCGCAATTATGTTGAAGATTTATTGCGGCTAGTCAATTTATATGACAAATATTATCCCAATCCAGTAGCAGAAATCCAAGAAGAAATTGAGAAAGTAGAGCTCAATTTTTTAAGGGAAGACTTGCCAAAACTCCTTTGTTCAATGAAGGTAGGAACTGACAGAATCTGCGTGATTGTTTCGTCGATGCGCAATTTTTCGCGTTTAGACACAGACGGTATGAGTTTTGCTTCCATTCACGAAGGAATAGACAGTACCCTGCTAATTCTCCAGCACCGACTGAAAGCAAATGGCAAAAGCCCAGATATTCAACTGATTAAAGAGTACGGCGATTTACCGCTGGTTGAATGTTATGCAGGGCAACTAAATCAGGTATTCATGAACATTATCAGTAATGCCATTGATGTTTTGCGAGACACTTCTAATTCGCCTGTTTTGAATAGCCAGAGAAGCATTCCTAGCATTCAGATTAGCACAGAAGTGGCGGAAGGCGATCGGGCAATCATCCGCATTTCCGACAACGGCCCTGGCATGACTGAAGAAGTCAAAGATAAGATATTTAATCACTTTTTTACCACAAAACCCGCCGGTAAAGGAACGGGTTTAGGGTTATCAATTAGCAGCCAAATTGTTCGAGAAAAGCACTGTGGCTGCTTGGAGTGCCTTTCGGGACTTGGAGAAGGTACGGAATTTGTAATTTCGCTGCCAATAACGCAGAAGCGCCTTGAAACTAGCAGATTAGTGGAAATGCCGGAGGCAGTTTGAATTCCCGGTAGATTTCAAATTGCAACTTGAACTAATTGAATCAAATTTTTGACAATTTAAATGATTAAGACTGCATTAATCAATCAGCTATCTATTGATTGAAGGTAAAACGACCGTCAACTTTTTCTCCGTTAATATCCGCAGTCACTTTCACGGGATAACTTCCTGCATCTTTGCCGGGAAACACCACAGCGTAATGTTTGCCCTCAGCATCGTATTTGAAAGCTAGGGTTTGCTGCTTTCCATTCGGCAACTGCACTTGAGCCGTCACTTTCGCATTAGGAACTGGTTCCTTTTTATCCCCTTTTTGCAAAAAAACATCTAAATGAGTTCCGGTAGCTTCTTTTTCAGGTACAAACTCTAAATGGTAAGCTCCAGATTCCACCACTTGCCCCCCTTGAGTTGCTGTTGCAGGAGCAGTGGCGGGAGTAGAAGACGCAGGTGGAGAGGCGACAGGAGGGGATGCTGGAGTGCTATTTGGATCGGTTGCTTGGTCGCCTTTACTGCAAGCTCCCAAAAACAGCAATCCGACACTACCTAGAACAATTAAATTTGACTTGAGCGATTTCATTGGTTTGACTCCTTGCTAACTGACAATAATTAGAAAATATCACACATTAACTACCTTCCCGTCTTCAACAACTGGCTGAGGTTGTTGAGGTCGTAAGAAATGGCCGAATTGAGCATACAAAGCTGGCAAAACTAACAGAGTTAAGGCTGTAGAAGTAAATAATCCTCCTAAAACTACTACTGACAGCGGTTGGAGGATTTCTTTGCCCGCCCCGCCTTCTAAGACTAAAGGTGCTAAACCCAAAGCTGAAGTTAAAGCAGTCATGAGGATGGCGTTGAGCCGTTCCATCGAGCCTTGAATAATTGCTTCCTTAAAAGGCAGTCCTTCGGCAAACTTAGAGTTGTAGTTGTCTACTAATAACAAGCCGTTGCGGGTAGCAACGCCGAATAATGTGACAAAGCCAACCAGGGAAGCTACGGAAATTATACCGCCCGTCAAAGCTACAGAAATTACTCCTCCCACTAATCCGATGGGCAAATTAATCATAATCATAGCAGTTGAAGGAATTGACTTGACGGACAAGTACATCAATACTGTAATTACCAAAAAGGCGATCGCGCTAAATATGATAATATTTTGCGAAGCTCTTTGCTCAGCTTCAAATTGACCGCCGTACTGGATAAAATAGCCAAAAGGCAACGGCACCTCTCGTTTTACTTTAGCTTGAATTTCATTCACAACCGATCGCAAATCCCTACCTTTAGCATTCGCCGCCGCCACAATCAAGCGAGAAACATTCTCGCGATTAATCGTATTTGGGCCCGTACCGTATTTGACAGTAGCAACTTGGGCCAGGGGAATTTTGTTGCCGCTGGGAGTATCAACCAACAAATTCTGAATAGTTTCTAAGTTATTTCGGGCTTCAGGCTGCAACCAAACAACTAAATCAAAAGTTTGCTGCACCTCCAAAACTTGAGAAACAACTTTGCCGTTCAAAGCTGTTTCAATTATTTCAGAAAGCTCTCCGATTTTCCAACCGTATCTACCCGCAGCTTGGCGGTTAAACTTAATTTGAATTTGTTGCACTGGCACCTGCGGTTCGAGTTGCAAATCCACAATTCCCTCAACTGTTTTCATTTGCTCTTCAACTTGGGCACCGATGCTGCGAAGTTGATCCAAATCAGAGCCAAAGATTTTAACAGCAATCTGACTTCTGACACCAGATAAAACCTCATCCATCCGGTGAGAAATAAAACCGCCGATATTTGGTGCAACTCCCGGCAATCTAGCAAATTCCTGCCGCAGCGACTCCAAAGTTTTCGGCCTGTTTTTCATCCCTTCCTCGCTCAAACCGATATCGATGTGAGCTAAATTGACTCCCGCAGCATCAGCATCTCCCGGAGCTCTGCCCGATCGCACTTGCACGTATTCAAACCTGCTATCATCCTTAAGTGCATCTTCAATAGCAAAAGCCGCGCTATCTGTTGTTTCCAAAGACACCCCCGGATAAAGCAGAATAGTATTCACCAAAGTTTGCTCCTGAAACTCCGGCAAAAACACCCGTCCAAAGGATGGCAAAATAATTAATGCCGCCACCATACTAGCAGCAGCAAAAGCTAAAATTATTCCCGAATAACGCATTGACAATTTTATCAAAGAATGATATATTTTTTTGCAAAATCTCGGCAGCCAAGGTTCTGCAGCACTCATACGTTTGTTAGGCAACAAGATAGCGCAAAGTGCCGGAGATATTAACAGCGATTCCAGACTAGAAATCACAACAACTACCAGATAAGTAATCCCCATTGGCGTAAAAATCCGACCTTCTACACCGGGCAAAGTAAAAATAGGAGAAAACACCACAATCCCAATAACAGTCGCTCCAATTAACGAATCGCGCACCTCCTGACTGCCGTCAAAAATCACATCCATCACCGGGCGCGGATGAAGAGAAGACGTATTTTCTCTCAAGTTGCGGTAGGTATTTTCCGCATAGACGATCGCATCGTCGATCGCAGTGCCGATCGCCACCGACAAACCCCCCAAAGTCATCGTATTCAGCCCCAGCCCCAGCCAATACATCGCCAGCAGCGCCAACAGCCAAGTCAGAAAGAAATCCAGCAAAACAACCGCCAGAGTGCGCCAATTCATCAAAAACGGGATGAGAATAAGGGTGACGATGATGCTGCCTTCAACTAAAGCCGATCGCACATTCTCCACCGAGGAATTAATATATTCTTCCTGTCGAAAAGTCACAGTAACTTTAATATCTTTTGGCAGAGCTTGCTGCACCTCAGCCATTGCTGCCTCAACCGCTTTAGTTACTGTCGGAGTATCAGCAACTGGCTGTCTGTTTACCATCACAATCACAGCTTTTTTGCCGTTAAAACTGCCATCGCCCCGCTTGATTGCAGCACCAATCTTGACATCAGCTACATCACCAATTCTGACCGGCGTTCCGTGGCCAGAGGTGATCGCAGATTGCTGCAAATCTTCCAGAGACTCAATCCGCCCCACCCCCCGGATTAAAGTTTCTCGATCCGGCGTAATTAAATACCCCCCCGGCGCGTTAACATTCGCAGCAGCAGCCGCTTCAGCAACTTGCTGCAACGACACATTAAAAGCTTTCAACTTGGCAGGTTTTACTAATACTTGATACTGCCTTTCTTCGCCGCCGTAAGCCACCACTTGAGCAACGCCAGTCACTGCCAAAAGCCGATTTGTGACTTGCCAATCAACCAGACGGCGCACTTCCATCAAAGGAGTAGTTTCTGATGTAAAAGCATAGGTGATAACAGTACCGACAGGAGAAGTTGTCGGAGAAATTTGCGGTGTTTCTACCCCAGCCGGGAGTTTGCTTTGAGCTTGCTGCAACCGTTCTGTTACCAACTGCCGCGCTTGATAAATTTCAGTTCCCCAATCAAAGATTACCTTAACCGCAGAAAGGCCCACAGCCGAAGACGATCGCACTGCTGTCACCCCAGGAGTTCCATTAATCGCACTTTCGATCGGCAGTGTTACCAAAGACTCAATTTCTTCCGGCGCGAGACCCGGTGCTTCCGTCTGAATTTCGACTTGCGGGGGTGCAAAAGGAGGGAAGACATCAAGGGACATTTGGGGGATGATATACAATGTCCAAAGACTAATAATAATGGTGGCGATAACAACTAGCCAGCGGCGGTTAATTACCCATCTAAGAATAGTGCTGAACATTTTATTAGCTTGGAGTTAATAGATACATACTTTGGCAAATTTAGTTGCTATATTCAAACAATTGTTTACTTCAAACTCTTGACTTCTGCCTCTTGAGTTTTAACGTGATGGTTGTCATTGTGTAACAGCAGTTCATTTTGCAACGTCGGTGCAGAGGCGGAAAAACTATTGTTGGCGGCATAGTTTCCAGAATCCGCTGCTATTGCTGGCAATTTGCGCCGATTTCCCCACAACACGCCGGCTGTGAAAGTCAGGGATGCGATCGCAACTCCTCCTCCTATCCCCGCCCACCATAAAGACACGGGTAAATTATTCAAATTAACCTCTGTTACCTTTGGAGATGCCTCTTTTTTTGCCTCGTCTTTTGAGGGCTTGCTGCCGCCCCGCAAAGATTGTGCGTAAAGTTGAGGTGCTCGCTGCGTTACTATCAAATCTCCCTCGAATAAACCCCTCTTCACTTCAACTAAATCTCCAGCAGTTTGACCGAGTTCAATTTCAACAGCTTGATAAGCATTGCCATTTTGGACGTAAACGGTTTTTTTACCGCTAACATCCACTACCGCCGCACTCGGAATTGCTAAAATATTTGTGGCAGTTTTGTCGGTTAAAATCTCCAACTCAGCAAACAGTCCGGGCTTTAATTCGCCGTTAATATTATCTAGTTCTGCTTTCACGGGCACAACCCGCGTTTCTCCTTCCACGGATGACCCAATTAAGGCAATTTTTCCATTGAAAGTGCGATCGGGTAAATTAGCGACTTTTACCCTGACTTCCTGACCCTGTTTTACTTGATTCAGGTCTTTTTCGTAAATGTTGGCTGTGGCAAAAACGCGACTGTCATTTAACAGACTCATCAACGGTTTTTCAGCGTTTACTGACTCTCCCGGGGTAATTTCGCGATCGGCTACCGTCCCGGAAATCGAAGCAACTACGGTAACGAGTCCTCGATCGTTGGCGACAGTTCCTAATTGTTGCAGCCGCGCTTGATAGGCTGCGTCAGCCAAGCGAATACGCGACTGAGCGACTTCGACGGCAGTTTTGCCGCGTTTGAGTTGGTTCTCAGCTTCTAGGACTTCCCGGCGGCTCTGAGCTCTGGTAAGTTGAGCTTTTGCTTCTGCTACTCTGCCTTGAGATTCGCGCAATTCCCGCATCGGCAGGTCTACTTCGGCTTGTTTAATTTCGGTTTGGGCTTTGATAACTTCAGGACGGCTTTTTGCCTTAGCAACAGTGGCTTTTGCTTCGGCGAAATGGGCTTGCGATTCCAGCATTGTGCGCCGTGCGATCGCCCCTGATGCCGCTAATTCTTTGTCGCGCTCGAACTGTTCTTTAGCCACAGTCAGTTCAGTTTCTGCCCGCGCTATTTCTGCTTGCGCTATTTCAACTTGACGCTGATAGTTTTCTTGAGCGGCTTGCACCACGGAACGCTTGTTTACTAATTCTTGTTCTTGCTGGTACTGCTTAGTTACCGCTGCCAATTGGGTTTGGGCTTGGGCGATTTCTGCTGCGGATATTTGAAGTTGGCGATCGTAATTTTCTCGTGCTAGTTTGAAATCTCCTTCCGCCTGCTGCAAATCTGCCTCAGCTTCGGCACGTTTCGAGAGAGATTCAACCCGCAACTGTCCTAATTCTGAACTCGATAAAACCGCAACTGGTTGACCTTTTGATACTTTGTCCCCAGGCTTCACCAGTAACTCTACTACTTTGCCAGCAACAGGAGCCGTCACTTCTACTTTTTGGTTCGGCAAAGTTTCAATTTGTCCTGTGGTTTTGATGCCGATATCTAGTCTCTGGCGGGTGGCAGGGGAGATTTTAATTCCTAACCGTTTTGCTGTTTCGGCATCCACAGAAATAGCAGCAGGAGTTTGAGGTGTTTCGCTGCTTTGGTGAAATTCATTTCCGTGGCCAGCGTGGGCAAAAACTGCGGCGGGAGAAGTTAGCAAAATTAGGCTGAACAAAATTCCAGAAAAGCTGCTAATAATTGCCGGAGACTGAGCATATTTGTGAAATATCATCGTTGGCCTTGTCCTTGAAATCAGGTTGAGTACCACAGGTTTAACGGTTGGTATTTTGCCAATGTAAGTAAGTGATAACACTTAAGTAAAGCTACTTATTAGCATTTTCCAAGAAGCGACCGCTAAGCAATGACCGAGAGCTAGAAATGCTCTACTCAACCTAGTATTTCACCGTCAAATGAAATTAGGATGAAATTTCGCATCAGCAGCCCAGATGCCCACCGGTTTCTAAAATACGAAGATAAGTTTCGCCTAATGACAAGCGATTTTCCTGTAGATTTTTTTCCGGTTTTTTTATCTCTGCTTGCGCTTCAATTTCGTTTGTTAATGCGCTCACTAGCTCCTCTACGGCTGCATTTGATTTATAAGTTGTGTTTAATTCCAAGCTGCTCAAGATCATGAACTACCCTCTCTATATAGCTTTTTGCTGATTGGTCTACTACTTTAGAGGTAGGGTCGAGCCGTTGTCTACAGTATTCTTACGTAACTTTCTACTACTTTAGAGGTAGGGTGGCTCAATTATCTACAGTATGTGTAGGTAATTTCGGACACTGAGATGGAGTCAGACAAATGCTGACAGCCACAGTCGAACTACATTACTTTGTCTACTAAGGTTGTCGCCACTTTTTCATTTGCTCAATTTCTTGCTTTTGTGAAGCAAGTATTTTCGGAACTCTTGAGCTACTGTGATTAATGTCACTCATTTTCGTGATTTGGTCACGTTTTGTTGAGGGGATCTAAATTACTGTTTGTACCAAGCTTGTCGCCACTGTTTCATTTGCTCAATTTCTTGCTTTTGCGAACTCAGAATTTCTTGAGACAATTGCTTCATTTCCGGCCGTTTTGATTTCTTCAAAGCATCTTCAGCCATCACTAAAGCTCCCTCGTGGTGAGGAATCATCGCATTGATAAACCGCAAATCAAACTGGTCGTCAGCAGCACCTAAATCCATGCTCATCATCATGCTTTGCATCTGTTCGGGAGTCATTGGCATCATGTGACCCATTTGAGCGTGATAAGCCATCGGCGTACTGCTGGCTTTGGGATACCAAGTTTTTCGCCACTCTTTCATTTGATTGATTTCGCGGTTCTGAGCAGCAATTATGTTATTTGCTAGTTTTTTCATTTCGGGGCGTTTTGATTTATTCAGCATCTCTTTTGCCATGTTTACAGCACCTTGATGGTGTGCTGTCATCCCATCAATAAATCGCAAATCGTAGTCGGCATCAGCAGGGCCTAAATCCATTGACATATTGTGATTCATGCCATGATTCATCCCACCCATGCCGCCGCCTTGTGCCGCGTCTTGCTTGTTGTTTGCTGCGGTTGCAGCCGTAACATTAGGGGCTTGAGTTTCGCTGGAAGGGGCTTTGGAACAAGCTGCAAGCACTCCACTGGTTAAAGCGGCTGTGGCGGTCAATATCAGCGCTGCAAAGCCTGTTTTTAATGAAATTTGTTTCATAGAGCTTATATCCTTAAAACGACCATTTATCTTCAGCTTTTCACATATAAATGAAATTAGGATGAAATTTTTTAATCTGACTTGTAAAGAATTATTACTATGCAGCCGATCGCACTCACATTTAAGATTTACAGGACTGACAACCGAATTATGTAGGGTGTACAGTGCGCGCCTTACCCCTATGGGTAGCGTGTCAAACCACTTTTTTCAGAATTTCTGATTTATTTCACAATTTCCCTTGACTCTCCAGTGTACAGGAGACTTTACAATGGAGTTAATTCATTTATTGAGCAGAGTAGTTTCTGCTGAGGTTCAAACTATGACTTTAAAGCTAAAAGTTCCTAAGATGGCTTGTTCTGCTTGTGCGAATACAATAACAAAAGCAGTCCAAGACATTGACTCAGCCTCCACGGTTGAGGCGGATCTCAAGACAAAATTGGTCACAATTAAAACCGCAAAGCCGGAAAGTGAAGTTAGGAAAGCGATCGCATCTGCTGGCTATCCAGCTATTTAAAGACAGAAGGTAATTGTCTAATTTAGGAGTGCATATATGGACAATCTCACACTTAAATTGCGGGGCATGAGTTGTGCTTCTTGTGCTTCCTCTATCGAACAAGCAATTCAATCGGTTCCCGGCGTAATTGAGTGTCATGTCAATTTTGGGATGGAACAAGCAACCATCCAATACGACTCCAAGCAAACCAACTTAGAAACAATTCAATCGGCGGTTGATGCTGCGGGATACCAAGCTTTGCCGCTTCCAGAAATGGCTGCCACAGAGGATGATTCCGAACAAGCCGATCGCAAATCTGAATCTCAAACCTTGCAGCGGAAACTCTGGACAGCAGGTATCATCAGCATCCTGCTGGTTGTGGGTGCTATTCCGGCGATGACGGGCTTGCACCTGCCATTTATTCCCACGTGGCTGCACAATTATTGGCTGCAATTAGTCCTGACCTCCCCCGTACAATTCTGGTGCGGCAAATCGTTTTATGTGGGAGCTTGGAAATCCCTAAAACGGCGGGTGGCGACAATGGATACTCTGATTGCTTTGGGTACGAGTGCTGCTTACTTTTATTCTGTATTTGTGACATTTTTCCCAGGTTTATTCACAGCCCAAGGTTTGAATTCTGGCGTTTACTACGAAGTTGCCGCTAGCGTTATTGCCTTAATTTTGTTGGGGAAAACCCTAGAAAATCGGGCGAAGGGAGAGACTTCGGAGGCAATTCGCAAACTCATGGGTTTGCAAGCAAAAACTGCTCGGATAATTCGCAACGGGGAAGAGTTGGAAGTGCCGATCGCCAAAGTGGAAATTGGCGACATCGTGCAGGTGCGGCCCGGCGAGCAAATCCCCGTAGACGGAGAGGTAATTGAGGGTGCTTCGACGGTAGACGAAGCAATGGTTACGGGAGAAAGTTTGCCTGTCAAAAAGCAGCTTGGCGACGAAGTTATCGGAGCGACAATTAACAAAACTGGCAGCTTCAAGTTTCGGGCGACAAGAGTTGGCAAAGATACATTTTTAGCTCAAATTGTCAAAATGGTGCAGGACGCACAAGGTTCAAAAGCACCGATTCAAAAGTTAGCCGACCAAGTGACTGGTTGGTTTGTTCCCGCAGTAATTGCCATCGCTTTAGCTACTTTTATTATCTGGTTTAACGCGACTGGAAACTTCACTCTAGCTACAGTGACAATGGTGGAAGTGCTGATTATAGCCTGTCCTTGCGCTCTGGGTTTGGCGACTCCGACTGCTGTGATGGTGGGAACTGGTAAAGGTGCAGAAAACGGGATTTTAATCAAAGGAGCGGAGAGTTTAGAATTGGCTCACAAAATCCAAATTATCGTGTTAGATAAAACTGGAACTCTCACAGAAGGCAAGCCGACCGTAACTGATTTTGTGACAATTAAAGGAACGGCGGACAGCAATGAGTTAAAGTTGCTGCAATTGGCGGCGTCTGTAGAGCGAAATTCGGAGCATCCTCTGGGGGAAGCTGTTGTGAGGTACGCTCACTCTCAAGAGGTTAATTGGACGGATGTTAAGAATTTTGAGGCGATCGCGGGAAGCGGCGTGCGCGGGGTTGTGGAGGGAAAGTCGATCGCCCTGGGAACGCTGAGGTGGATGCAGGAACTAGGCTGCGATACTGAATATCTGGAACTGCGCGCGAGAGCTTTGGAAGCTGCGAGCAAAACAGTTGTTTGGATGGCTGTAGATGGCAAAATAGAGGCAATTCTGGGCATTGCTGATGCCCTCAAACCCTCGTCAGCGCAGGCCGTGAAAGCACTTCAAAAACTCGGTTTGGAGGTGGCGATGCTGACGGGGGACAACCGCGCGACTGCGGAGTCGATCGCCCAATCTGTGGGCATTACTCGCGTTTTTGCCGAAGTTAGACCCGACCAAAAAGCAGCTCAAATTCAAGCCCTGCAAGGCGAAGGAAAAATTGTCGCGATGGTGGGAGACGGGATTAACGATGCACCGGCTTTGGCCTTAGCAGACGTGGGAATTGCGATCGGCACCGGCACAGATGTGGCGATCGCCGCCAGCGACATTACCTTAATTTCAGGAGATTTGCAAGGTATAGTTACAGCAATTAAACTTTCCCGCGCCACCATGCGGAACATCCGCGAAAATCTGTTTTTTGCGTTTATTTATAACATCGCTGGAATACCGATCGCGGCGGGCATTTTGTTCCCCATGTTTGGCTGGCTGCTAAATCCAATTATCGCTGGTGCAGCAATGGCTTTCAGTTCAGTATCTGTAGTTAGTAATGCTTTGCGATTGCGGAATTTTAACCCAAAATCTATTGCCTAAATTTGGAGGAATTAGAAAAATGTTACAGCATCGTCAAATTTGGGGAAGTCTCGCGAGTTTAGGGCTTGTGATCGGAATGGCATCGGGAGTTCAAGCTTCCAAAATGTCCGTCCAGCATTCTACTTCAACGACTCAATTCCGCAGCATTGAACAGCCACTAGGTTTAAAAGTTGGCGTAACAATAGGTGGTTTGACATTAATAGGTTTGGAATTGTGGTGGTTTTTATTCAGTAAAGCTAAAGGGCAGCACGCTGAATCTATTCAGGGGATACAAGAGTTGAATATTACTGTAGACGGGGGTTATGAGCCTGCCACTGTAGTTGTGGAAGCGGGTAAATTAGTCCGGCTCAATTTCTTGAGGCGCGACCCCAATAGTTGTCTCGAAAAAGTGTTGTTACCAGATTTTCACATAGTACGAGAATTACCTCTCAATCAGGTAACGGCTGTTGAATTTACCCCTGACCAACCTGGACGATACCTATTTACGTGCGGCATGAATATGTTTCGGGGTGTGGTGGAAGTACAAAGCTAAATCAAATAGACAGTTATCAACCTGCGGCAACTGCGACGGTTGAGGGGCGAGTTTTTTCCGCAGGAAATAGCTAAAATAGATGAAAGCTTAAAAAATTTGGAGTGAGGTAAATGCAACTACTACACACGATGCTCCGAGTCGGCAACCTGGAAGACTCCCTCAAATTTTACACGGAGGTTCTGGGGATGAAGTTGCTGCGGCAAAAGGACTATCCAGACGGTAAATTTACTCTGGCTTTTGTGGGCTACGGCGACGAATCAGACACTACAGTTTTGGAATTAACATACAACTGGGGCGTCGAACAGTACAATTTGGGTGATGCTTACGGTCATATTGCGATCGGGGTTGACGACATTTACGGTACTTGCGAAGAAATTAAAGCTCGCGGCGGTAAAGTTAGTCGGGAACCGGGCCCGATGAAGCACGGTTCAACTGTAATCGCTTTTGTGGAAGACCCAGATGGATATAAAGTTGAATTAATTCAACTGGCAAATCAAGGTAGCAACACCCAGAAAGTAGCAGCAACAACCGCATCCTAACTTTCTTAAGAGGGGGAAGGGGAAGGAAAAACTATCTTCCCTTTTCCGTTGTCCTTTTGACAACAGTCGTACCCACAACTGTCAACTGTCAACTGTCAACTGAAACTTTTAATTCGATCGCACTGACGGTACAAACTGCTGCAAGTAACTTTTTTGCCACAAAATAGAAAAACTGTTACCTATTTGGCTTAAACTATCAAATTGAGGAATTAATTTAGATTCTCGGCGCTGGTCTAAAACAGCGAGCGCCGAAA
Source organism: Microcoleus sp. S28C3 (assembly GCF_036700785.1). Classification (NCBI taxonomy): domain Bacteria; kingdom Bacillati; phylum Cyanobacteriota; class Cyanophyceae; order Oscillatoriales; family Microcoleaceae; genus Microcoleus; species Microcoleus sp. S28C3. The sequence continues at coordinate 147,526 of NZ_JAUBPO010000001.1, forward strand.
AGAATACAGCTAATACTAACAAAAATACTACCATCACACTAAATAAAATAGTCCAATAAACTAGGAATTCGCTTGTGTAGCTGACCCCGAATATCCAGTTAATTACTAAATCCGATAAATACAAAAACAGCCCTACTGAAAACCCCACCGCGAACAATAGCCACGTCCACTTAAACATATCTGTTGCTGTATTGCTATTTTTGGACCCCGAAAGTTCTAACTCTCTAATTTTGCTGTTAATATGTGATGTAATTTCATACAAAGTAGACTGCAAACAATCTCTGATATAATTGAGCTCATTGTCGAGGTTTATGCACTTTTCGGAGGTGCTTTTGTCAAAGCTCAGGTTTTGGAGTTTTTTGCGGTGCGCAGCCAGTTTATTGTCGAGGGTGTAATCCCATTTTTCCAGCCGATCTACAGTCAAATACAAAAGTTCCCTATTAGCATCTAACAAACTCTGGCAATTTATGATGGACTTAACTAACTTGCTGAGATTGTCGATCTGCTCGTCTACAGTATTTTGGTATTCCCTCTGTTTAGCTGACAAGAAACTTGCCATCTCGACATCCCGATCGCCGCACAGCGACAAAGCCTCACTATACACCTCGTCAATTTCATTTTTACATAGATACAGTGAGGCTTTGCACTCCTCAATTTCGGGAATAGTCAGAGATTGTAAGGGGTGATATTCTACATGAAATTTATATGCCAGTGCTGTCAGAATCTGCGCCGATTTTCGGTCTAGCTTGTCTTTGTAAGGTTCTAAAATAATTGCAGCTCGATTTTTGACTCTCGCTTCCCGGTGGTGCAGGAACTCAAAAATTTTGGCAAGTATTTTGGAGAATTCCAAGTCATTAAAATTATTTTCCGCAACTTGCAAAAATTTTGTTACCGCTGCATCGTTTTCGGCACTCAATTTGTACGGGCCCGTAACTGCGATCGCAGCAAATACTCGATCGATCCAAAACAGATATTCCTCGCAATCCATTGGCAGGTTCGGCAGCAGCCAGCTAGGGCCGTACACCCAAAAATCGAGACAATTCTCATATTCCTTACCGCTGTCATTTCTGCTGCTGTCGTCCAAAGCAAATTTGTTGCTTGCTAACGCTTTAATTTGCTCTTCTACAACCCGTCGCTCAATTTCCCCTGCATTGATTGTGACATTTACACCACCTTCCTTGCCTTGCCCTTGTCCTGCTTCATCCAACCAAATTGACTTAATACTAACCGCCGCAGACCATCGAATTAAAGGAGTCGATCCCCCTCGCGCTTCCACCTCTAACGCCGCCAGCAGATTTTTGCTAAAATGGCTTGCTCTAGCCGCTATCTCACTTGATACCAGCCCATGTCGCACCTTCCCAAATGCTTGAATTGCCAAAGCGCGAAACAGCAAATTCGGATGCGGTTTTCTGAGGGGTTCCGATATATTTCTCCTTAATATTCCGCTGTTCGGTACGCCCAAAACTTCAGCAAAAGGCTCGATCCCGCACTGTCGCAGGATTTTTTCAACAGTGTTTATTCTTTGCCAAGGTTGAGTATATTTAGTGAGAGTAAAGATTAGCGCTGTGCCGCTGCATTCTATTGACTCAGGGATGCTGGTGCGATCGACTTTCCACAGATTGCTCGTCATAATTTGTCGCCATGACAATTGCTAGATATGGACGGCGTTGTTTGATGCTGAATTCAGCATTACATCTATTGCTGCTTTTTGTCAATATTAGTCCTCGACAGGGAGCGAAGAACCAGGTTTCATGAGTAAATTTATCCTGACTAAAGCCCAGATTTTTCTTATAAACCGAGTTTAGCAAGGCCAAGTTGCATACCAAACTAAATATATAATTTTGCAGTAGTCGGTGAAATGTCAAAATTTTAGGTTCGGTCAGGAAACCCAACCTACTAGAGTTATTTATTTTTCGGAGCTTTTAATATTTGGTCGCTCACCATTCGGTCAACGATTAACTCGCTGATAATTTGAGCTCCGTGGGAGGTAAAGTGCAAGCCGTCATTACTTTTTACATAGCCTCGCTTACCGGATTTATTAGCCACTACAGGAACAAATTTTCCGGCTTGTCCAAATGTCTCCCAAGTAGAAATAAATTCGATTTTGGCTGAAGATTTGCTCGCATTTTTATAAATCGTGTTCATGATCGGAAAAGCTTTGAGATACGAAGAGTTGTTAGGTATCGATTGACCGACCCAATACACTTTTCTCACGGATGACGAATCAAGTAAATTGGCATATCTTTCAACTCTTTCTTGATAAGCTTTTTGCCATTCTTTGGTCATAATTCTCCAGCCTTTTCCTTGAAAATCAATGATATTTTGACGGTCATTGGTTCCGAACAAAACTATCACTACATCCGGCTGGTAATTATTAATAATTTGGCGAGTTCTGGCATACCAGTCATAATAATCTATCCGATTTAATCCGGTCGAGACCTTGTAGTCAATTTTCGTATCAGCGATATTGTATTTTTTCTTAAGAGTGTACTGGAGTTGAATTCCTAAGTCGAACATTACGGAATCTCCAATAAATAAAAATCTGCGATAAGGTCTGGTCAGCTTCGGTTTAGCTGGGGTTGGTTTTTTAGCATTAGCAGGCTTTTGGGGTTCAACAGCCGCTTTTGTTTCGGTTTTGACAGGAGAAATTTCTGGTTCTTTGGGGAGACTATCGAAGTTAATATCTTTAATTTTGCTCCAAAAATCTTGTTCGGATTTTCGGAAACCGTCTATTTCGATCTGGCTTGCGGCTTGTTTAATTTCTGGACTGGCGAAAGGAGTTGAAGCAAAGCTTTTGAGAAATAATGATAAGTTTGAAAATATTAAAGTGAGAATTACAGAAGTAACAATCAGCAAAATTTCCCGGTCTTTCATATTTCTTAGAAATTAAAGTAAATAAAAGGCGGAACGGTACTCGGCCCCAACATCAAGATAGCATACACGAGCAGGGAAACTAAGACAACCCGAAAGAAAATGTTTTTTAATGACAGTACGGTTTGCAATAGTTTGGCGAGGCGATCGCCCCAAAAGTTGAGCGCGCCGATGACTGCAATTACTAAATACAATTGCCAAAAGTTAAACTGAAAAGTTGCGACGGCAGGATGGAAAATTCCCTCAAAAAAACTCACCGCTGTTTCCCAGTTGGGAGTGCCGAAAAATACCCAGCTACAAGTAACAAAACTAAATGTTAACAACCAACTGCAAAATTTAGCAAATCTGGGAAAGGCATAGTCTAATTTAAAGTGAATAGCTTGAGGGATATCTTTACATAAATGGTTGACAATTAATCCTAAACCGTGAATTGCTCCCCAGAAAATAAAGTTTAAACCTGCGCCGTGCCACAATCCACCGATCGCCATTGTTAAAAATAGATTGAGGTACTTTCTCAACTTGCCGTATTTATTGCCGCCCAAGGGAAAGTAAAGGTAATCCCTCAGCCACTCGGAAAGACTGATGTGCCACCTTTTCCAAAATTCTTGCAGGCTGAGCGATCGGTATGGCATATTAAAGTTGGCAATGGGTTTGAAACCCAGCAAACAGGAGATGCCGTTGGCTAAATCCGAATAGCCGCTAAAATCTACGTAAATTAAACAGGAATAGGAAATTGCCGCGAGGATTAAATCGATGCTGCTGTACTGCTGGGGGACTTTGAATGGCAAGTCAGTGAAGTTAAACAAAAAGCTGGCTAAAGTATATTTCTTGAAGAGTCCCGACAGAATCAAAACTATAACTTCTTCGATTTGATAGTCGTACTTTTCCGGGGAATTTAGCTGCGAGTAAAATTCGCGAGCTCGCGAGATTGGCCCGGAGGCAATTTGCGGAAAGTAGGTAATGTAGGCGGCGTAGTCTACAAATTTCGGACAGGGGATTTTTTGCTGGTAGCAGTCGATTAAATGGGAAATCATTCTAAAAGTGTAGAACGACACGCCGACGGGGGCGATTATTTGCACAACTTGAAAGCTGGCTGGAATTTGTAGCTGGTTTAGTACCTCAAATAAAGAAGTTACAAAGAAGTTGCAATATTTAAAGATGCCGAGATAGGCAATGTTGACAATTAAGCCGGAGATTAAAGCAAGTTTTTTATATTTACCGTTGCAGAGAACTCGGAGAATGATATAATTGCATACAGTACAGAAAACGAGGAGCAAGAGAAAGTCTAAACTCCAAAAGGAATAAAATAATAAACTGGAAACTAACAAGACAATTTTATACAACTCGACTTGGGGTTTCACAGAGACGATCGCGCTAAAAATAATTAGGAAAAATACTAAAAATTGATAAGTGGGAAATAGCATAAATCTCAGTCGCTAAAAAATCTTGTTTCTGGCAATATTTTTCTAAGTACGCACGAGGGAAGCTATCCCGAAGGGAATCGCCCGAGTCGGTCTGACCGCACCAAATTTTTGGGTGGATTGCGGACTGTAAGCTTTTGCAAGAGGTCAATTAGGTCATAACTTCCGCCCTAGTTAACCGCACTCATAAATTCATAATCCTGTTTAAAGATTATGATGGTTGTGAGACGATGTATTAATGGATAACAACAGGAATCCCCTTGATTGGGAGGAAGCAACGTGCAGCCAACAGACCCTAGCAAATTTACAGATCAAGCCTGGGAAGCCATTGTCAAATCCCAGGATGTAGCCCGCCGCTTTGCCAATCAGCAGCTAGAGGTTGAACATTTAGCAATCGCCCTTCTCGAACAGCAAGGCCAGGCAAACAGCATTCTCAGCAAAGCTGGAGTCGATGCCCCCCGGTTGGCCCAGCAGTTAGATGCTTTTGCCAAACGACAGCCCAGAGTTGCCAACGCTGACCAACTATACCTCGGCCGCGGCTTAGAAGTGATGTTAGATGTTGCCGAGGCCACCAGGGCGACTTGGCAAGATAATTTTATCGCCGTTGAACATTTATTAATTGGCTTAGTAGAAGACGAACGAGTCGGCCGCAGGTTGCTGACAAAAGGCGACGGCCCGCCGGGCCGCCCGGGTTACGATCGCAAACCCCCAGCCGGTACGATCGATCGACCAAAACTCGAAGAAGCAATCAAATTAGTCCGCGCCACTGCTAAAACCCAAGAAAAAAATTCCGAAACGGGAAAAGGCAGCCGCAGCAGCGCTAAAGCCCAAGATCAAGATGGCGAAGCTAACTCCGACGCCCTCAGCAAGTACGGCCGCGATTTGACAGAAGCCGCCAAAGCCGGCAAACTCGACCCAGTAATCGGCCGCGACGAGGAAATCCGGCGCGTCGTGCAAGTTCTTTCCCGCCGCCAAAAAAACAATCCGGTGTTAATTGGCGATCCGGGAGTCGGAAAAACTGCGATCGCCGAAGGTTTAGCGCAGCGAATTGTCAACGGCGACGTACCCGAATCTTTGAAAAATCGCCAGCTATTTAGCCTCGACATGGGCAGTTTAATTGCTGGGGCAAAATTCCGGGGCGAATTTGAAGAACGGTTGCGGTCTGTCCTGCGGGAAGTTATCGATTCCGACGGGCAAATTGTCCTATTTATTGACGAATTGCACACGGTTGTCGGCACTGGCGGCGGCGGCAGTTCCGGTTCGGGAATGGATGCGGGAAATTTGTTAAAACCCATGTTGGCCAGAGGCGAATTGCGCTGCATCGGCGCAACAACTCTTGACGAATTCCGCAAAAATATTGAAAAAGATCCTGCACTGGAACGGCGATTTCAACAAGTATTTGTCGGCGAACCCAGCGTTGAAGATACTGTTTCGATTTTGCGCGGATTGAAAGACCGTTACGAACGCCACCACGGGGTAAAAATTACTGATTCGGCCCTGGTAGCTGCTGCAACTTTGTCTTTTCGCTATATTTCCGATCGCTTTTTGCCGGACAAGGCGATCGACCTGGTAGATGAAGCTGCCGCCCACTTGAAAATGGAGATCACCTCTAAACCTGTGGAATTGGAAGGAATCGACCGCCGGGTGATGCAGTTGGAAATGGAAAAATTGTCGATCGAAGGCGAAGGAAAAGGTGCTCTCGCCCCTGGGCTCGGCTTCCGCGTCGAACGCATCACATCTGAGATTGATATTTTAAAAGTCAAGCAGGAAAAATTGTCCTCTCAGTGGTTGGGCGAAAAGCAGTTGTTGGATGCAATCAATAAATTGAAAGCAGAAGAAGACCAACTGCGAGTCCAAATTGAACAAGCAGAAAGGGCTTACGATTTGAATAAAGCCGCACAGTTAAAGTACGGCAAGTTGGAAACGGCGGTGCGCGATCGCGAAGCCAAAGAAGCGGAACTTTTGAAACAGCAAGCTCAAGGTTCTTCCCTGCTGCGCGAAAAAGTTACTGAGGGCGATATTGCGGAAATTGTAGCTAAATGGACGGGCATTCCGGTTAACCGGTTGTTAGAATCAGAACGCCAAAAATTGCTGCAATTGGAAAAACACTTGCACCAAAAAGTTATCGGTCAAGAGGAAGCTGTAACAGCCGTGGCAGCGGCAATTCGGCGCGCTAGGGCGGGCATGAAAGACCCCGGAAGACCGATCGGCTCTTTCTTGTTTATGGGCCCCACAGGCGTCGGAAAAACAGAGTTAGCGCGGGCGTTGGCGGAGTTTTTGTTTGACAGCGATGATGCGATCGTCCGCATCGATATGTCGGAATACATGGAGAAGCACAGCGTTTCTCGGTTGGTAGGAGCTCCCCCCGGATATGTCGGTTACGACGAAGGGGGACAACTTTCCGAAGCAGTGCGGAGACATCCTTATTCGGTAGTGCTGTTTGACGAAGTGGAAAAAGCGCACCCGGACGTATTTAATATTTTGCTGCAAGTGTTGGATGACGGCAGAATTACCGATTCTCAAGGTCGAGTGGTTGACTTTAGAAATACCGTAATTGTGATGACTAGCAATATCGGCAGCGACCACATTTTAGACGTGTTTACTAAGAAGGAAAAAACCGTCAAAAAACCTGCGAGCCGGAAGCAGGAAACGAAAGACTTGTCAAGTCAAAAGACAGATTATAAAGTGGCTGCCGATGGTACTGTTGAGGTGTCGGCCCAGCGAGTTGATGTTGATACTGTAACTAAGAGTGAAAATAAGACTGAAAATGAAAATTTATTGACTCAAGAACGGGAGACAGACCAAGAGTACGAACAGATGTTAAAACGGGTGATGACAGCGCTGCGATCGCACTTCCGGCCGGAATTTCTCAATCGGGTGGACGAGATAATTTTGTTCCACACTTTGAGCAAGGTCGAACTGCGGCAAATAGTCAGTATCCAAGTGAAGCGGATCGAGCGTTTGTTGGCAGAACAAAAAATTACTTTGGAACTGTCGGATGCTGCGAAAAACCATATCACAGATGTCGGTTACGACCCGGTTTACGGCGCTCGTCCCTTGAAACGCGCTATCCAGCGGGAGCTGGAAAACCCGCTGGCAAACAAGATTCTGGAAAATGCGTTTGTGGAGGGCGATACAATTGCGATCGACTGTGAAAATAACACTTTGCAATTTCGCAAAAAAGAATTTCGCCCAGCGCTAGTAGGAAATAGTTTGTAGTTGCCCAACAGCTAGGAACAGGCAAGATGCCTGTTCCACAATCCATAAATCTTCTTGTGGAACAGGCATCTTGCCTGTTATTTAAAATTAGGAACAGGCCGTCGGGTCTGTTATTGAAAATGGTGAAACCTGTTACTTGATATCAGGAATTCGAGATGGTGCGGCTGCCGTAAGCATCCATGCTGTAGGCGGGAACGCGAACGCTGTAATCTATCTCTTTTGCTGTGATTGCTACAGCCAATTTTTCAAAAGATTCATCGTTCCAATTCCGCTCGTGGATGGGCTTTGACTGTTCGCCCAGGAAATATGCTTGAGTGCCAATTAATGCTGCTGCGACCCAACCGACGATTAAAAGAGCGATTACAAGAACCATTTTTGCTTTTTCCTTAACTTTTGTTGCTTTATGTAAACAAATGTAACAAAAGCTAGCCGTTAAAGTCAAGGTAGTGTAATGTCGTGGCAACCGTCCGACAGGTAGTAAATACCGCCCCTAATACTTAGTCTGTATGGTGCGCACCCCGCAACGATATGTAAGGTGCGCACCTCGCAACGATATGTAGGGTGCGCACCGCGCCCCAATAGGTATCCGGATCGTGAACTGTATCCGAAATAGCAAAACACATTTTTAGGATTTTATAATTAAGAAATTATAAGTTTTGCGTTAATAAATTACGATTAAAACTCTGCCGCTGGCATGAGGAATCGCCGCCAAATTATGAGTTATGATTTATCAGTTTGGATTTGAACTAACAAAGCCCAATTACCAAATTGCAAGGGCTAATTCCCAATTACCAATCACCAATAAAAATTATGCCAAACTCAATGTTAAATGACGACCCCTTGTGGTTCAAAGACGCGATTATTTACGAAGTACCAGTACGCGCTTTTGCCGACAGCAATGCAGACGGGATCGGCGACTTTAGAGGACTGACAGAAAAACTGGATTACCTGCAAAACTTGGGAGTAACAGCAATTTGGGTACTGCCATTTTTTCCCTCGCCGCTCCGAGACGACGGCTACGATACATCTCACTATACCACCGTCAACCCGATTTACGGCACATTAGAGGATTTTAAAGAGCTTTTAGAAGCAGCGCACCAGCGGGGAATTCGAGTCATTATTGAGTTAATTGTCAACCACACTTCCGACCAGCACGGTTGGTTTCAGCGATCGCGCCGCGCCCCGAAAGGCAGTAACGAAAGAGATTTTTACGTGTGGAGCGACACGCCGGAAAAATATCAAGATGCTCGGATTATTTTCCAAGATTTTGAAACATCTAATTGGGCTTGGGATGCGGTAGCAAAAGCTTATTACTGGCACCGTTTTTATTCCCACCAACCAGATTTGAATTACGACAATCCGGCAGTCCGCCAAGCCATCTTAGACGTGGTAGATTTCTGGTTGGCACTGGGAGTAGACGGACTGCGCATGGATGCGGTGCCTTACCTGTACGAGCGCGAAGGTACTAACTGCGAAAACCTGCCCGAAACTCACGTATTCCTCAAGCAATTGCGCAAGCACGTAGATGAGAAATTTCCGAACCGGATGCTGCTTGCTGAGGCGAATCAGTGGCCGGAGGATGCGGTTGAATATTACGCTGCTGGGGATGAATGTCACATGAACTTTCATTTTCCGCTGATGCCGCGTTTATTTATGGCTTTGTATATGGAAGATAGCTTCCCAATTAGCGATATTCTCCAGCAAACTCCGCAGATTCCCAATAACTGTCAGTGGGCATTGTTTTTGCGGAATCACGATGAATTGACGCTGGAAATGGTGAGTGATGAAGACCGAGATTATATGTATCGGGTTTACGCTCAAGACACTCAGGCGAGAATTAATTTGGGCATCCGCCGCCGTTTGGCTCCTTTGATGGGAAATAACCGCCGCCGCATCGAGTTGATGAATGCTTTGCTGCTGTCTCTTCCGGGTACGCCGGTGCTTTACTACGGCGATGAAATTGGCATGGGAGACAATATCTATTTGGGCGATCGCAACGGGGTGAGAACTCCGATGCAGTGGAGCGGCGATCGCAATGCCGGTTTCAGCCGCGCTAACCCGCAGCGGCTTTACGCGCCGCCAATTGTTGACCCTGAATATCACTACGAATCTATTAACGTGGACGCGCAGCGGGCGAATCCGAGTTCTCTGTGGTGGTGGATGAAACGCCTAATTGCAATTCGGCAGCGCTTCCAAGCATTCGGCCGCGGAACTTGCGAGTTTCTGTACCCGGAAAACCGCAAAGTTTTAGCATTTGTGCGCACTTATCAAGACCAACACATTCTCGTAGTGGCTAATTTGTCGCGCTTCGTGCAGACGGCAGAATTAGACCTTTCGCCCTTTAAAGGTGCTGTTCCAGAGGAGATTTTCGGCCGTACTGAGTTTCCGGCGGTTGGCGACTCGCCTTACTTTTTGAGCTTGAGCTCACACACATTTTACTGGTTTACTCTTACTGCTAAACACGAAGATTTTTCGCTGCACGGTTTTCACACAGACTTGCCGAGTTTGGCAGTCATAGGTACTTGGAAAACTGCTTTTTCTACAAGTCAGTTAAGCGATATGCTGCTAAATATTTTGCCGGAATACTTGCGGCGAAATCGCTGGTATTCCGGTACAGACAGGACAATTCAATCATTAGAAATAAGTGAGATTTTGCCTGTTGAATGTAAAGATAGTGCCGGGGAGGAATCTAAAGTTTACATTCTGTTTTTGCAGTTGAATTATACTGAAGGTATGCCGGAAACTTACGTTTTGCCTTTAGGTTGGGAAGAGATGAAAGGCGATGCGGACGATCGGGCGATCGCGCGCCTGCACTTCCCAGAAACCAACAAGGAAGTCGGGGTACTATTTGATGCTGCTGGGGACAAAGGTTTTCTGAGCGCGCTGCTGGGGGCGATCGCCAATTCTCGCACTCACAGAGGTGTTGCAGGTCAACTCGTAGGAATTGCCGACGGTGAATTCAGATCGGAACAAGATTTATCGCACCTCGAACCTCACCTGTTCAAAAAAGAACAAAGCAATACATCCGCAGCTTACGGCGACCGCTTCGTCCTGAAAATATTGCGGAAAGTCGAGGAAGGAATCAACCCCGAATTAGAAATCGGACGCTTTTTAACCGATCGCAACTCGATCCAACACTACGCTCCAATTGCCGGAGCATTGGAATATCAAACACCAGGAAAACAAGTCATTACAGTCGGAATACTACAAAAATTAATCCCCGACAGCGTAGACGCTTGGTCTTATACATTAGACACACTGCGCGACTATTTCGAGCAAGTAATGACAGTAGAAGCAAAGCATTCCGGCGAAAATTTATCTATTTCCCCCGAAAATTATTTACCGAGCGCTTTGACCGGACTAACGCAGCGGCAGCCAAACTCGCTAGTAGCGGATTTATCGCTAGAAATTCCGGCATTAGCTCGCGAACTCATCGGCTCTTACTTAGCATCAGCCGAACTTTTAGGTCAGCGGACAGCCGAACTTCACCTCGCTTTAGCTTCAGACATAGAAAATCCCGCTTTTGCCCCAGAAAGCTTCACCTCCTTTTACCAGCGTTCCATCTATCAACACATGAGAAATGTCGCAGGAAGAACTTTGCTGGAGCTGAAAAAACGGCTGACCAAACTGCCGCCAGACATACAAAAATCGGCGCAAAAGCTCCTCAACCGCGAAGATTTGCTCATGGAACGTTTCAAGTCTATTTTGAACTTGAGAATTACGGCTGATAGAATTCGCTGTCACGGGGACTTTCATTTCGGGCAAGTTCTTTATACAGGCAAAGACTTCGTAATTATTGATTTCGGAGGAGAACGGAATCGACCCTTAAGCGAGCGGCGGATGAAGAGGTCGCCCCTGCGAGATGTTGCGGGAATGCTGCAATCTTTGAGTTACGCTGTTACTTTGGCACTGCGCAATGAAGTAGAAAGTGGCATGATTCGCCCTGAAAATCTCCCGGAGATGCAGCAGTGGGCGAACGTTTGGCACCGCTGGGTCAGCCTCACTTTTGTTAAGAGCTATTTGGCAACAGCAGCCGATGCAAATTTCTTGCCCAAATCTATACCGGAACTACAAGTTTTGCTGGATGCTTACATTTTGGAAAAAGCGGTTGGCGAGCTAGCCTACGAACTTAATTACCGCTTGGATTGGGCGCACATTCCGCTTCAGCGGATTGTACAATTGCTGAATTTATAAGGGGGAGTTTATCTATACTCATTAGGGTGCGTGACTTTCTAGCCACTCAAGTGGCAGCCCGATTCTTGAGAGTCACGCACCTTACATGACACGAAATCTGGTTGAACAAGCATTTGCACCGGCGAATATTAGGTAGGAGTGACAACAGATTCACGCATCTTTGCGATCGCTTTGATAATTTCTTCTCGATTCTTACCTGATTGTATCCATTTTGGAAGTCGAGAGAACAGACTCTTATTAGACCACCCATGAAGTTCATGAGGTTTTCGTTCCCTCAGCTTTGCCCGAACAAACGCCTCAATAAATTCTAAATGTCGAAGATTGTAAGCCCAAAGCGTCTGACCGCAACAGGAAGTTTGAAGCCACAGAGGATAGTGGAAGTAGTCATCCACTGTATACCATCTTTCAATCTTCTTCTCAGACCATTTTTTTGAGGAACCACAAGCTGTACAGGAAAATCTGCGAGGAGCAAACGAATCGACCTTATCAGGATCGATACAACGCACGATCGCACATGAATCACAACAAGGGCATCGCACCAGAAATTCATCCTGGAATGAGTAGATTGTTTCACGAGTATCTTTGAATCGCTCCATACTTATTACTTAAAATAAAGAGCTGTTTGATACAAAACTTGTTCTTGATGCGTTAACAAAGTGCAGTCAGAAAGCGGGTAAGCCACACAAGTAACAGCGTAGCCAGCTTGCAATTCTGACGGCTTCAAAAACTTTTGTTCGCTTTGGTCGATTTCACCGCTCAGCAGTTTGACAACGCAAGCAGAACACTCTCCTTGCTTGCATCCATTCGGCAAGCGGATGCCGGCATCTTCTGCCATATCTAAGATATACTGGTCGTCTGGTACTGCGATCGTGCGATCGAGGGCGAGAGCCTCATTCACCAACCGAACTTGATAAATTGCCATTTCCACCTCTTATATTTGGATTCTTTGTATTTAACCAAAATAGATTATTACAACTTTCACAAAACATCGAAATCTAGGGTACGCAGCGGGCAGCTTCCCTATATATAATAGCTAAAAAAACCCGATATTTTCCAACTACCGGGTTTTCGAGACTACACAAACTCGGCGCGATTGTATCCGATCTCTAAGCAAGTTCTTCTTGATAATCGAGATTTTCATCGAGATAAATAGCCCGAATATCCTCCGGCAAACCGGATTCTAAAGTTTGATATCCTTTTTGCAGCAAAGCCTTTACCTGAGCGGGCGAAATAGCTTCGCCTTCTGCTTGCAAATAAGCTGCAATTCGAGTTTCGCTCCAGCGGAAAGTCTGAGCCATCAACACTACTAAACGCGGCAGCGGCGCTAACAATTCTAAAGCTTGTTTGACGTAACACCACAGGGGGGGCGGAGCAGATTGCAAAGAGTAGTGAATCGACTCAACAGGAGGCAATTCGGCTTGATTTATGCAGATAGCTGTAACATTAATCAGCCAGTTTTGGAGACTGAGATTTCCGCCCTCAGACTCTTGGAGTTCGCGGCGCAAATCTAGGCCTCGGAGCTCGTGATAGATGTGCAGCCAAGTGTGGGCAAATAGGTAATCTCCTTGTACGGGCGATCGCACGGAATGGCGAATCAGGGAGTGTACAATTTGAGCGTAGCGGCAAAAAATTGCCGTGAAGAAGCGACCCTGATCGGGATGGTTTTGAAACAGAGTCAATAATTCCTGGTCGCTGTGATGGAACAGGGATTTGACCACAGGATGGTTGAGTTCTGAAAAATTAGGTGTTTGCACAATTGTTCTGGAATAGCTTGGAGAATAAATGCTGGTGCAGCCCGATTCTACAACACGATATACATTTGATGCAAGTGCTTTAAAATTATGTTGATATTTAAGTCAATTTAATTATATAATGGAATTTGTAGGTGAGGCTAAATAAACCTCAATTAATAGAGCGAATTTTATTTGTACACCGTCACCTACAAAGGTTGTTTAAGTGGTAAATTCTTCTTTGTATGTCTAGCATTAATACTGGTATCGAATGGACCGACAGAACATGGAATCCAACGACTGGCTGCGATAAAGTCAGTCCAGGTTGTACGCATTGTTATGCTGAAGCATTAACAAAACGGTTTCATACTAATTTCCCTAACGGATTTACTTTAACGGAATACCCAAAGCGCTTGAACGAACCTAAAAGTTGGCGAAAGCCGAGTCGCATTTTTGTTAACTCAATGAGCGATTTGTTCCATGAAGATGTTTCTATTGAATTTCTGAAACAAGTTTTTGATGTAATGCGTGAAACTCCTCACCACATTTATCAAATTCTTACGAAGCGACATGAGCGTTTAGCAGAATTAGCCCCTCAACTTCATTGGTCTGATAATATTTGGATGGGGGTGTCTGTTGAAAATCAAAACTATGTTCATCGTGTGGATCATTTGCGACAAGTCAATGCAAAGGTACGCTTTTTATCCTGCGAACCACTTTTAGGGCCTTTGCAACTTGATCTAAGAGATATTCACTGGGTAATAGTTGGGGGAGAGTCGGGGCAAAAACACCGTCCGATGCAAGTCGAATGGGCACAAAGTATTCGGGATCAGTGTCAGGATGCTGAAGTCGCGTTTTTCTTCAAGCAATGGGGAGGTAGAACACCTAAAGCTGCTGGGAGACTGTTGGATGAGAGAATTTGGGATGAGATGCCTGAAACGTGGAAGAAACATCAAAAAAGATGGCTAAAATAACTACCCTTAATTCCTGTTGAGTAAAAAAATCTAAATTTTTTTACATCTACGGTGTGATAGTCGTATCATTTTTTAAGCCTAAAGTGGCTTTTTAATGTGTAAGGCTTTTTCTGCTTAGAAGGATTTTTTATTTCTATCAGTTGTTCTGTGTACAGCCAATCTAAAACATCATTATTGTAATGAGTTCGCTTTAAACGTCCTATGTCATTCATTTCTAATATTAGATGAGTAATTGCATCGTCAAAAGATATCCAATCATTAAGCTTACCAAAAGTTTTGATAGCTTGAGTTTTTATTTCAGCTAATCTTTTCTGCTGCTCTGAATTCCATTCTTTTTCTAAGAATTTTTTAATTCCTGTGTGGCTGTCCTTAAAAAATAACAATCTTTCCTCCTCCCAAACGAAATCGTTCAAGAAACTTCCAAAAGCTTTTTTGGGGTGATTGCTACCTACTACAATACTATATTTGGGTCTGGGATCGCTGTAGCTTTCTTTAATTTCAAAACTGGTTGCTCCTCTAAACCCTGCTTCTATTTTCATTCTTTTCTTAAAATATTCAAGAGCCCATTTTTCAAATTGTTGAGGTTGATCTTTAAGTTCTAGCCACTTTGGTTTCCAATCTTGGTCTGAATTGATACCTAGGAGTTTAGTCAAGTTCTCTATAAAAGTTTCAGCAGTCTTTTGCTCTTTTATGTTATCATATACAGTTTTATATTGCCCCGCATGGCGAGCTACTGCACTGTTGTGAAATAGTATAAATAGCTCTCCTTTGTTCTGACGGACATAATTTCCTATTTCACATATATGCCCAAAAGTAACTCCTTTGACCGCAAAAGTGTCAAGAAAGAATAAAGTAGGATAGCTGTTCAAATCATTCATGACCTCTGGAAATGCTACCTCAAATTTTTGATTTTCATAAACTTTGTAAAACAAATCTTTGCCGAGATCTCGACAGTTGTCTTGAAGCTGTTGATTAGACTCCGCTTCAGCCTCTACAAAAAAACATCTTAAGTTTACTCGTTTTTCTTGACCAAAAAGGTTAGCACATTTTAGAGCTATTAAGGGTGAACCATCTGTATTTTCAAAGTTATGTTGATACTTTGTCCAAAAATTAGAATTATTTACAAAATCTTCAATTCCAATCCCTTTTTTATATTTCCCGGGACCGGCAAAAGCATCAACATAGTTGATATGCTCGGATTGATATTTCTCATCACCTCCAAGATTATAGCAAAATGCTTGTAGATATTTAAGCAGTATCCTATGTTTAGATGCTGACCAGTCTCGTTTGCGTTCAAAAAAGTTTTCGGAATTTTCTGGTTCTTCTGAAAATAGAGATAATTGCTTGCCTTCCATTTTTTATATTCCTAGGTAAAATGCTATATTGAGCATTAATGTAACATAAAAGTTACGACATGAAAATAGTTAGAGCAAAGTTATGTTTTACTCTTACACTCCAAACCCCCCACCTCCGGGGGTTTCAATCACAAAAACATCACCGCCATCCATATCAACAACCGCCGTACTTCCCAAAACTTCCACAGTTCCATTTTCCCGCACAACATAATTTTTACCAAGAGAACCGGCCCCCGCACCATTCAAACCGCAAGGAAAGATCACCCGCCTCCCCGATAAAATCCCCGCCGTCATTTTTTCCAAAAAACGTAAGCGACGAATTGCCCCATTCCCGCCGCGATGATATCCAGTCCCCCCGCTATTAGCCCGAATTTCAAAATTTTCTAACAACACCGGAAAGCGCCATTCTAATACTTCTGGGTCAGTTAAACGCGAATTAGTCATGTGAGTTTGTACCGCATCAGTGCCGTCAAAATCTGCACCCGCACCCGAACCGCCGCAAATAGTTTCATAATATTGATAGTGCTGATTTCCAAAGGTAAAATTATTCATAGTTCCCTGAGAAGCAGCCATCACTCCCAAAGCACAATACAAAGCATCGGTAATATTCTGCGATGTTTCCACATTTCCGGCAACTACCGCCGCCGGATATCCAGGATTCAGCATACAGCCTTCGGGATTGATGATTTCGAGAGGTTTCAAACAGCCCGCATTTAGAGGAATATCGTCATCTACCAAGGTGCGAAAAACATACAAAACAGCGGCTTTGCACACCGCAGCGGGAGCATTAAAATTGTTGGATTGTTGAGCAGAAGTGCCAGTAAAATCTATTTGTGCACTGCGCGCAGATTTGTCAATTGTAATCGCTACCTGAATTTGTCCGCCACTATCCATCGGATAAGTAAACTCGCCATCTTGCAACACATCAATTACCCTGCGCACCGACTCCTCAGCATTGTCTTGCACAAAGCCCATATAAGCTTGCACAGTCTCTAATCTATAATGCTCAACCATCTTGAGAAGTTCTTCTGCGCCGCGCTTGTTAGCAGCAATTTGTGCTTGCAAATCGGCTATATTTTGAGCGTAATTGCGAACAGGAAAATTACCCGTTGTCAGAATTTCTAGTAATTCTTTTTCTCGAAAATTGCCCTCGCTTACTAACAGCAAATTGTCAAGCAATACGCCTTCTTCAGTTACTGTGGTACTGTTAGGAGGCATGGAACCGGGAGTAATGCCGCCGATGTCGGCGTGGTGTCCCCGCGAGGCAACATAAAACAAAGGAAGGGAGGAATCCGGCTCAAATACTGGAGTAATAACGGTGATATCTGGTAAGTGTGTGCCGCCGTTGTAGGGATTGTTAGAAACATAAACATGACCCGGTTGAATCGCATTGCCTTGTGCTAAAATTAAAGCTTCAACGCTTTCGCTCATCGAGCCTAGATGTACGGGAATGTGCGGCGCGTTGGCAACTAATTGCCCGTTTTTGTCGAAAATTGCACAGGAAAAGTCGAGACGTTCTTTGATGTTGACTGAGGAACTTGTGTTTTGTAATGTGACGCCCATTTGTTCTGCGATCGCCCGAAACAAATTATTAAAAATTTCCAGCAAAACCGGATCGGATTTAGCCGCAGATAAACGCGACTGAACGCCGATATTATCTGCGTCCATCTGCGTGCATCGGCGGTTCAAAATTAGATCGTTATTTTCGGTAATTTCCGCTTCCCAGCCCGGTTCTATGATATTAGTTCCCGTAGCTTCAACAATCATAGCAGGGCCTTCTATGCAATCGCCCGATCGCAAATCGTCTCTCTGATAAACAGGCGTTGCCCGCCACCCGCCAGCAACATAGGTTTGCACCGTTGAAATTGGTTGCACAGGCAAGATGCGCGTCCCACCAGAGGGGGAAATTGTGGATGCTTCCGGCACATCCATTCTTTCTACAACTTCCACCGAAACCGCTTCCACAATCAGCGGTTTTTCTGGCATAATAAAACTGTAACGCTGTCGGTGGGCTGCTTCAAATTCAGCCTGCATTACCTCAAGATTGTCAGCAAAATTGACCGCCAAAACCGAGTCACTTCCCTGATATTTTAAGCGCAACTTGCTAACAACTAAAACCTCTGACTCATTCTCTGTGTTCTTTGCGCCTCTGCGGTTCAATTCCCTCTTTCCCTCAGCCTCCAATTCGGCTAAAATATAATGTAAATCAGCTAATAATTCTGCATTTAATTGTTGCTCGATCGCCCTTTCGCGAATAGCCCGCACATCAGCCAAACCCATACCGTAAGCGGACAACACACCCGCATAAGGGTGAATAAATACCCGTTTCATCCCCAAAGCATCGGCGATCGCACAAGCGTGTTGGCCACCCGCACCGCCGAAACAGCACAATGTATACTCCGAAACATCGTAACCGCGCTGAAGCGAGATTTTTTTGACAGCATTTGCCATCTTTTCCACCGCGATCGCCAAAAAACCCTCCGCCACCTCTTCGGCCGTCCTCTCGCCCCCAATTTCCCCCGCTAATTGCCCAAATTTTTGCTTTACTACGTCAGGGGCGATCGGCAAATCTGCATTCAATCCAAATACTTTCGGGAAAAAATCCGGTTGAATTTTCCCCAACATCACATTGCAATCAGTCACCGTCAAGGGGCCGCCTTTGCGATAGCAAGCAGGCCCAGGATTGGCCCCTGCAGACTCCGGCCCGACGCGGTAGCGAGCCCCGTCAAAAAAGACAATTGAACCGCCGCCGGCTGCTACAGTGTGAATTGCCATCACGGGCGATCGCAATCTCACCCCAGCAATTTCCGTCTCAAATTCGCGTTCGTATTCGCCGTTAAAATGGGCAACATCTGTGGAAGTTCCGCCCATATCAAAGGTAATAATTTTATCAAAACCTGCCTTTTTGCTGGTTTGAACTGCACCGACAATTCCTCCAGCAGGCCCGGATAAAATACTGTTTTTTCCTTGAAATTGTGCCGCGTCCACTAAGCCGCCATTCGATTGCATGAACATTAATTTGGGGAATTGGGCATTGGGCATTGGGCATTGGGCATTGGGCATTAATAATCCCTCGTTCCCGGAATCTGCCTCGATTAACTGACTGGTTACTTGTTCGACATAACGCCGTAAAATCGGAGATAAATAAGCATCGACAACCGCAGTATCTCCCCGCGAAACTAATTTCATCAGCGGGCTAACTTCGTGAGATACTGAAATTTGAGTAAAGCCAATTTCTCTGGCTATTTTAGCAACTTGTTTTTCGTGTTCCGAGTAGCGGTAGCCGTGCATGAATACGATCGCACAACTGCGAATTCCCTCATCGTATGCTTGCTGCAAAGACGTGATAAACTCGGGATTGACAGCAGTTAACTCCTCACCTTGAGCACTGTAGCGTTCTGCAACTTCAATAACTCGATCGTACAGCATCTCCGGCAAAACAATGTGACGGGCGAAAATATTCGGGCGGTTTTGATAGCCAATTCTCAGCGCATCGCCGAAACCTTTAGTAATTAACAGAATTGTGCGATCGCCCTTTCGTTCCAGCAAAGCATTTGTCGCTACCGTCGTCCCCATTTTAATCGCTTCAATTTGTGCAGCGGGTATGGGAACATCTGCAGCAATTCCCAAGATTTCGCGAATTCCTTGGACTGCTGCGTCTGTGTAGCGTTCTGGGTTTTCCGATAGCAGCTTGTGAATGACTAACTTACCGTCGGGACTCTTGGCGACAATATCAGTAAAAGTGCCACCGCGATCGATCCAAAATTGCCAGCGAGTGCGATTGTCAAAAACAGCATTCATATCTTTACCACTCATCTTCTCTTTCCTTCCTTAGCGCCCTTTGCGCCTTCGCGGTTCGTTAAAATAAAACTGTTATATATATCGAATAGCCTCAACCAACCCCTGACAAACACCAGTCAGAAAATCCAAATCCAAAGTCTCAATCCTATCGCTTTCTCGATGATAATGCGGATTTCGCATATTAGCAGTATCAGTCACCATGATAGCCGGATAACCATTATCCCAAAAAGGAACATGATCGCTGCGGCGAGTATCGGGGACAATTAAACCTCGATTCGGCACCGGCAGCCACTCGCAGGGCTGACCAAATTTGCGAATTTTGCCACTCAAATTAATCAAATCGGGAACCGTCGGGAAAGTGCCAATTAAAGCAATAAAATTGCCACTATTAGGATAAAAATCTTTCAAGCCAGCGGGATAGCTTTGAGAATTAGGATTATGGTTGCAATAACCCAACATTTCCAAAGAAATCATTAACCGGATTGACTTTTGCTGTTGCTTGTATTTAGCTGCATGATGACTGCTTCCCAAACAACCGTATTCTTCCATATCGAAGGCGACTAATTGCACTGGATATTTGAGCGGCCCAGATGCGATATCTCTTGCGAGTTCCAGCAACACAGCAACACCAGTAGCATTATCATCGGCCCCGGGCGTCCCCGGCACAGTATCGTAATGAGCACCAATTACGATCGGCGGCAACCGCTTCTTAATCCCCTGATCGAAGGAGGGTAAATCCAAGATAAAATTGTGATGAATTCGCCCGCGCACCGCAAAATCGTCAATTTCTACAGTTCCCCACTGTGCCAACTGTTCGCGGATGTATTGCTGAACATAAAAATGCCCTTCGGATGCGAGGTATGGATTGCGATCGCGTACAATTTGAATCAGATGGCTGTGCAGGCGTTCCTTGAGATCCATGCGATCGGAGATACAATGAGTACACTAAGATTATATGGGATTGAATTATGATTGGAGAAGTCAGGATCGAAAATTATAAGTCCATTCAAAAGCTGAAGCTAGAATTAGGACGAGTAACTGTATTGATCGGTGAAAATGGCTGTGGCAAGAGCAATATCCTAGAGGCGATCGCCCTTGCTTCTGCTGCGGCAGATGATAAGCTGGATAACGAGTTTTTAGCTTCTCGGGGCATCAGAGTTACAGAACCTCAATTTATGCGATCGGCTTTTGAAAAGGAAAATTTAGATAAAGATATCAGCATTGAAATTAGAGGAAATAATGACACAATAAAAATAAGGTTTATTTTAAATAACGATAATACACCCTATGCTCGATGGAGAAATCATTTTTACTATGGGATTTCAGAAGAAGAACGGAATTTAGAAAGAGCCTATAGGCCGCTTGCTGCTTGGGAATATAATAGTTTTTTAGACAGCCGAGATCGACAATATCAATTTATCCGCAAAACAAATATCAAAACACTTAAAATACAGGAATTTATCATTTACTCTCCTGAAAATATCGCCTTACGTACTTTTGAAAAAGAAGGGCAAATTCAACCGTTAGGTATTAATGGGGAAGGTTTGTTTAAACTTATAAACTTTTTAAATTTAGATTCCAATCAAGACAAACTTAATGAAATCAAAGAAAAGCTCCGATTGATAGACTGGTTTAAAAATTTTGAAGTGCCTAAAAATTTAGCAGCAATCCAAAATTCTCTCCAAATCGCAGATAGGTACTTAGATAATGATTTAACTTATTTCGACCAAAGAAGCTCGAATGAAGGCTTTTTATTGTTACTGTTTTACTTTACCTTGTTCATCAGCGATCTCACACC
Organism: Microcoleus sp. S28C3; assembly: GCF_036700785.1. NCBI lineage: Bacteria > Bacillati > Cyanobacteriota > Cyanophyceae > Oscillatoriales > Microcoleaceae > Microcoleus > Microcoleus sp. S28C3. The sequence goes on from NZ_JAUBPO010000001.1 coordinate 168,889, forward strand.
TCAATTTTTCGCAATAGATAACATTGATGCTTCTCTCAACCCCAGATTGGGCCGCCGATTAATGCAAGAATTAGTCGAATTAGCAAAAAAACATGACAAACAAGTCATTTTTACAACTCACAACCCGGCAATTTTGGACGGTTTGGATTTAGATGATGACGAACAGCGACTGTTTGTGATTTCCCGCAATCAATTAGGTTACACTAAAGCTAGACGCATTCTCAAACCTAAACCTTTGGAGGGACAAGAACCTGTGAAATTATCAGAGGCGTTTTTGAGGGGCTATATCGGCGGACTTCCTAAAAATTTTTAATATGATTAGTTTTGGATTGGTTACAGAGGGACTTACTGACCAGATTGTTATTGAGAATATTTTAGCTGGATATTTCAATAGTACAAATTTAGGTTCTTCTGGGTTTTTGGTGAAAACCGTATAATGAGATACCACTACTTGATTTCTACCCTATGGATATTCATCTTGACAGACTGCTTAATCTACCCGATGTTACTGTTGAAAGTTGCATCCAAGAAGCACCTGAGGTTTTCTTGAAACTGCGCTTTCTTCAGGAAGAAAGTAATTGTCGATACTGCGATCATCCGAGTGATCAATTGAATCAAAATCGACCTGTATTGATACGGGATCTATCGATTTTCGGTCAACCCGTTTATTTGCAGGTTCCGCGCCGCCAATTTTACTGTAGGACTTGTCAGAAATACTTTACGGAGAGTTTGAGCTTTGTCGATTGGGAACGGCGATATACCCAACGCTATGAGAATTATATCTATAGCAATCCTAAATGATTTTCTATATCTAGAGCAATCCTAAATGATTTTCTGTGTGTAAGTATATTGACGTATTT